>JBBPYO010000171.1:0-3240 GCA_038199845.1 Flavobacteriales bacterium | reverse complement strand
TGATTTCAGTAAAAGACGACCAGAATCCGTTTTTTACCAGTAATACCAGTCTCACCTTTAATTGGGGTGGTACCACGGATAAGGTACAGACAGCTGAAATTTTTCTTAAATCCCGAAGCCACAACGAGAAAGTAGTTGAAGAACTGCAGTTTTATGTTCAATATTTAAAAGAAGGGGAGTATAATGTTGAAGATGTGTATGATAAAATACCCTTTCGGCTTGATATCAATACCACTGAGGTTCAGCTTTTAAACGAAAAAATTGACATTGCGTTTATTGATGCCACTCATTTTGAAATCAGTTTCACACTCACAGGCGGGGACGGAATGGTTCAAAATTACAAAACCAAAGAAAAGACGGCCGCTTCCTTACCTGCCCAAACGTTTACAAAGCGTTACGAACTGGGCGATCCCATAGATTTGCCCTATTTTAATTTTCGGGTGCAACCCACGGAAATACCGGCTGTAAAGGGACAAAAATTTCAGTTAAGTTTTCGGGATTTTGATGGCACTGTAAGTGAGTACAGAAATGTGAATGTAGAGCAAACTCCCAATGGTTCCAGTATTTTAACGCTCACTATGACCGGGACAAACAAGTATCGTATTGTAGATTATCTCAACACCTCGGTGAGTGTGCTGAGCAAAGATCAGCTGGATCGTAAAAATCTATTTGCGACCAAGACCATTAAATTCATTGACAGCAGCCTGGCTGATAAAACTTCTGAACTAAAGACCGTTCAACAGGAATTGAACCAGTTTAGACAAAACAATTCCAGCGTAGGTATTTCTGGCAGTGAGGAAAGTATGATCACAAAAGTCAGTGAACTGGATGCCGGTCAGCAGCAAGTGGAACAGCAATTACAATATTACCTTAACTTGGAAAATTACCTGCGCACCCGCACTGATTATTCTGCAAATATCCCAGCGCCCTCGCTGACGGGAATAGGTGAAGGCAACATTTCTCAGCAGGTTTCAAGTATTATTGCACTCTCAGAACAACGCAAGCGCCTGGCATATTCGGCAAAGCCGGAAAATCCTGTTTTTAACGATCTTGATAGGCGTATCAATTCGATTAAAACCATTCTTTTAGAAAATATTTCTTCCTCAAAGCAGATTCTAAGTACGCAACTCAATGATATTAGAAACGATATTGCCAAAGTAGAATCATTAATGCGCAAACTGCCGGCAGAGCAGCAACAGTTGCTGGGCATACAGCGCAAATACAACCTTAGCGAAAATACGTACAGTGTCTTTCTGGCCAAACGTAGCGAGGCTGGGATTATAAAATCGGCAAACGTTTCTGATATTCAGGTCATAGATCCTGCAAAAGATATAGGTGGTAGTGCGGTGGGACCAGATACCAAAACCAATTATGTTATGGCGGCCATTGCCGGTGGCGCCATACCGATGATCATCGTTTTTCTGTTGGTTTTTTTCGACAATAAAATCAACAACCCCGAAGAATTGAAGCAGCTGTCAGACATTCCCGTACTCGGTGCAATAGGAAAAAGTGCGACAAAAACGAATTTAGTGCTTATAGAAAAGCCACGATCTGCGGTTGCAGAAGCCTTTAGGTCGGTACGGTCAAGTTTGCAGTTTATTTATAGACGCTTAAATATAAAAGGGGCGAAAACCGTAATGGTGACTTCTTCGGTAGGAGGCGAGGGCAAAACGTTTTGTAGTATAAATCTGGCCACGGTATTTGCTCTGAGCGAGCGCAAAACGGTGCTTGTGGGACTTGATCTTCGGAAACCGAAAATTTCCAATGATTTTAACCTCAACAATAATGTGGGGGTTGTCAATTATCTTATCGGGGAAAAAGAGGTGGAAGAGATCATACAAGCATCGCAAATACCGTATTTGGATATTATTTTAGCGGGACCCGTTCCCCCTAATCCATCGGAATTATTAATGGGCGATCAGATGGATGCGTTGATGGCAGATCTTAAAAAGCGCTATGATTATATCATTCTCGATACGCCGCCCATAGGTCTTGTGGCTGATGCGCTAGAGCTGCAATCCTACGTGGATGCCACTTTATACGTGATCAGACAGGATTATACAAAAAAAGGAATGTTGGGAAACATCAATGAAAAATACAAACGGGGCGAGGTCAAGAATATAAGTTTTGTGCTGAATTATTTTAGAACAAAAGGAAGAATGGGTTACGGCTATGGCTACGGTTACGGATACGGCAGCTACGCGGAAGGCTATCACCAAGATGAAAAAGCGCCTGCATTTTCAAGAATATTTAAGCGAATGACTAAAAAATTTAAGGGCAACAAGAAAAATAAGAACGGTGGACAAGATTGAGGATGAAAAATGGTTGTATGAGATCAACGCACATCAGCCACTTATGGCCATTGATTATAAGGAAATATGGCGTTATCGTGACCTGTTGCTACTTTTTGTGCGCAGGGATATCGTGGCTACTTATAAACAGACGATCCTGGGGCCGCTCTGGTATTTGATCCAACCTCTTTTTACCTCGGTTATCTTTACGCTGGTCTTTAATAATATCGCTACGATCTCTACCGGTAGCGCACCGCCTTTTCTCTTTAATCTGGCTGGGGTTACCATGTGGAATTACTTCACCCACTGTCTCACCACCTCATCAAATACCTTTGCCTCAAATGCGGGATTGTTTGCAAAAGTGTATTTTCCAAGATTGATCGCACCGCTTTCACAAGCGATTTCCGGGTTGCTTAAAATGGGCGTACAACTGTTTATTTTTATAGTTTTTTACGGCTATTTTGTGATCAAAGGGAATCGTATTTCACCCAATATGACGGCCTGGTTGTTTCCGTTTTTACTTACTACAATGGCTATTTTTGGGCTGGGTGTAGGAATGCTTATTTCATCGCTTACCACAAAGTACAGAGATTTTAGGATTCTCATCACCTTTGCCACTTCACTGTTAATGTACGTTTCGGCTGTGATGTATCCTATTTCAGAAGTGCGCAAAAGCCAAACGCTTGGAGATTATGCCTGGGTGGTGGAATATAATCCTATTGCTATCCTTATAGAAGCCTTTCGATTTATGGCTTTTGGGGAAGGTTTATTTGAATGGCAACTGCTACTGTATTGTGTGATTCTAAGTATGGTATTGTTTTTTGTGGGACTGGTAGTTTTTAACCGTACCGGAAGGACTTTTATTGATACAATATAATTTCAGACGATAGCTTAAAATTAACGAAAATCAGCTAAAAACAGTCATTTTCGGCCAAAAACAGGGTGTTTT
>JBBPYO010000170.1:0-6677 GCA_038199845.1 Flavobacteriales bacterium | reverse complement strand
TGTTGCATATAAAACTTTTTCTAAACCTTTAGCAAATAGGTGTATTTTATCTGGCGATCTGACTTCAAAAGTCTTGGGTATGCTTAAAGTTCCTTCATAGAAATTGGGAGTAATAATCCCCGCTTCAGTTTCAAGAATTCCCTTATTTTCATATGTGAGTTTTTCATCAACAGACATCAATTCTAATATACCCGAAGTGCAAAATGATGTAACTACTGGGGTATTCAATGCAATAGCTTCTACGATTACATTAGGTGTTCCTTCATAATTGGAGGTTAATGCAAGACAGCTAACCTTCTTTAAATGGTTATAAGGATTAGTTCTTCTTCCTAAAAAAACTACTTGTTTATCTAAATTGAGATGTGTTGTCAATGTTTTTATATATTCGATCACTTGCTGATCGCCGTCTCCAATAAACAGCAGTTTTAAATTACTTCTGTGAACTGCCAAAATATTAAAAGCATGTATTAAGTGCCAGGGTGATTTCTGCACTGATAATCGGCCCAAAAACAAAATAGTTTCACCCTTGAATAATTCGAGTTCTTTAGGATCAACCATGGGCTCTAAACTCATTGCAATCAATTTTTCTATAGGATGCGGATTATAAATAACCTGCAAATTGTTAAAACCATAGTTACAATTCGCGATCAAATCTTCTTTTATTGATTTGCTGATACACACCAATTTATTCAGATTTTTATAACTGGATCTAAATCCAAATCTGATCATTTTATTAAAAAAAGTAGGACTGCTTAATTCAACACTTTTCAATGCGTGAACACTGCCTATCTTATATTCATTTGTAAAAGTAAGCGAACTAAATAAATTTGCCATATCGCCAAAAGCGATAGAATGGGTAATCTTATATTTTTTGTTCAACTTTCGAAGCGCGATAGGAGCTTTTAAATAAAATCCATAACGACTTTGTGCAGACATCTTATTGAAATCCTTTAAACTTAGAAAAAGTTCATCCTCACCAAAATCTATAATATCACTCTCCAGTTTAATAAATTTTACCGCTTTTATAAAATATCCCAGAGATTTATAATGTTCATAAAATGTCAAAGCAAGACGTTCCATTCCTCCTACGCTGCCGTAAGGAAGAATAAGAAGAATACGTTTATTATCCTTTTTAAGACCCATGAACCAATTGTTTAAAAAGTCGATCCCAAATGGGCATTATCGCTTCCACAGAAAAGGTCTTTGCTTTTTTCCTGGCGTTGACGCCCATGTTTTTTCTTAAAGCAGCATCTCCCATTAATATGCTCATTTTCTGTGAAAACCCTTTTATATCGCCATTTTCAACTAAAAAACCATCAACACCATCAGTGATTATATCGCTTGGACCATAAGGACAGTCATAGGATATACAGGGCACACCAAAAGCCATGGCTTCAATAAGCACCATCCCAAAACCTTCATAGCGAGAAGGCAGTACAAATACAGAAGCCTTTCTGTATTTATCCTGAATATCCTTTACTGGGAGATGAAAAAGTACTGAATCTGATAAATTCATATCTTTAGCCATTTTTACATAACTTTCTGCGAAATCTATTTTTCCAAAAATATCTATCTGCCATTCTTGAAAGTCTTTATTAATCATTTGCCAACTTTCTAAAAGGCGATCATAACCTTTTTGATACGCATGTCTTCCTACAGCAAGTACTTTTTGAGTATCTAAAGTTGCAGAGAATTCTGGAAAAAAAGAGAGTGGATTTGATATTACCTGGATATTCGATAAATTCCATTCGTTGACATTTCCATTTGTAAGTAGAACAAACCTATCAAAACGTTTGGCGCCAATTTGCATAAGTGCAAATATAGTTTTAGTCTTTAAACGCTGAACAAGAGACGGATTATCTGTTTTTATTTCGATGTTTTTAGAGACATGTCGTTCATAAATTTTAGGGATTTTTTTATCTAAAATAAAGGGTGATAACAATCCTTTTAAACCATCATCACAAACAGAAATAACATCAGGTGCAACACGTTGTACTAGTTGATTAAGATATTTGGCATAACGATAACTATAGCTTATAAAATTACCTTGCAAGCTGATGTCATGATATATTAGCTCTTTGCTAAACGTATAAAATAGAGGAATATTCCCTTGATTTAACGTTACAATATGCACTTCATAACCTAATTTATCTGCTAGATAACTGGCTTTTATAGAAAGGACTCTTTCAAGACCTCCTGAACCACAAATCTGATTGGTTATGTAAAGTAGGCGCATATCGTTTACCTATTAAAAGCATTGTCTTGATCAATAAATGTTTTGCATTTCTCTTTTAAGGGTTCAGCAAGTTTGGTATGCAAGCCATAGTTAGTCACCATCGTCGTTGCTTCAATTTTACCTTTAAGATCAAAATTGGTAGTCCAACTTCCATCTTCTGCCACATCTACCCTATTGAACAGTTCTAAAATACCATCAAATCTGCAGGTATCTACAAAAGAATTAAAGGCATTCATAAAAATAACTGGTGTACCCATAGCAAGGCAGGGCAAGGCAGCATGTATACGAGACGTGATTACCAGTTTTGCCTTAGCATATTTTCTAAGACAATCTTCGGCATAGGCAAACTTCTCTTCATCCGTTTGTTTTCCTTCGGGTAAAACCTGAGTTACATATTTAGCAGACTTTAATAATTCTGGAGAGACGATTTTTTTTAATGTTTTATCAATCTTACCCAGTTGAAAAGCTTCACCACTCATGACACCCTTTACTGCACTTTTTGCATTGGATAATAAGTCCTCCTTATTGGGATAATTATAGAAAGGGTCTACAATATAAATCTCGTCACCACGCTCTGCATCGTCAACCTTATAATTATCTAAGGTTAAGGTAAGACAACCCGTGAAATACGCGTCTATTCCTTTTTCATTAAGAATCTGAGCAGTAAACTTATCCCTACATCCTATGGGAGCATGTTTTTTTAAGTATGCAATCCCTTTTTTGCTTAGCATAAAAGGTGCTGCCGTATTGTTCATATGAAAAGACACAAAAAGCGGATCAATCTTTTCACTTGGAACCCAGTGATGAATATTATGTGTCCACCATCCATTCATAATAAGTTTTGCAGGGTCCCCAGTATAATCACCAAGGGTTTCCCGGTTCATAAATTGATCTACGCGGGGCAAATACTGTCTCGCGGCGAGACTTTGAACATAATCACCTACATTGTAAGTACGCTGTCCCGTGTATGTTAACAATCCGTATTTCATTGGAAATTGATTTTAATTTTTGATTTTTTGAAACATAGTATATAACCCAGGAAACCTATTGCGCAATATAAATTTATAAGTATGCACCTTAGACTTTTTATCCTTCTCTATTTTTTTATTGAAAAGTTGATCGATTTCTCCATTTTTAATACGCTCAATGGATTTTCGCTCAATAGCCTCGTCCTTGAAAATGAAATAAGCATCGGTTGACTTGGCTTTTTCCATAAGTTCCCACCAGAAATATTGTCCACCTTCCGTAAGATGTGCATGCTCTAACTTATGAAAAATATTATCGTAAATTCGTTCATCTACCTTAAAACCATAAAAATTGGGGTTTTTTCCTGAAAGGATAATCCCCAGAATGGTTCTATAACATTTTTCACAACTACTGCAGTTTAATTTATCATTCAATTCTGAATAACAAACCCGTAGTTTGAGCTCTTCATTAGATCCTGCTGCAAAAGTGGTAATTAAATCTATTTTATCCTGTCTTTTAAGCTCAAATCCATCATGAATAACCTTTAGCGCAGACCATGTTATTTCCTGATCAATTTCTGGTGTTGAGCCCCAGTTAATACTGATGTGATCTGTATAGGAAGAAGCGATATAAACTGAAGAATACCCTTTTATGTAGGATAAGGGTGCTAAAAGGCAAATAAGACCGAGACCATGTTGTACTTTTCCCCACCAGCCCAAACCGTCAACAAGCAAATCCACTTTATAGGTGTAAAAATCACGGAGATTCGCTTGAATATACTCTTTGGGATTATTAGCTATTGTTTTTTCTGAAGTATTAAAACTTAAAAAATCATTCCATTGACGTTTATCTTCAATTTCAATATCTGCGCCATGTATAGTTACCAAATCGGGGCTTTTATCAATGATTCTTATGTAGGTGGCAAAAGCATCAACACCACCACTAAATAACATGGCGGTCGTGTCCCCCTGAACATTATTTTTTACCAGCTTTTTAGCCGAAATACTACCCTTAAGTTCATGGTCTGGATAATTTTTTTTAAAAATAGCTTTAATCAAAGTTAAACTCGTATAGAAGTTTTCATCCAACTCATCTACTTCTATTTCAAATCCAGCAAACCAGGCAATGGGTACGATATTTCCCAATAATGGTATAACACTTAGAGAAGCTGGAACTGCGGATACATCTACTCCGTATGTCGCATAAAATGGTGTGTTTTCATTGAATAAGGGAGCAATATTAGAAGTAACGGTATAATGATACGCAATCTTCTTACCTTCATTTGCAAACGCAATTTTCTTTAATTTAAAAGTTTCCATTATCGTTTTATTTTTTGCTTTGCTGAGTTTATAGCTTCCGTAAAAAGATGTTTTTCAAAAGCGATAGTTCCAAATTTGTAGACAATAGTGAAATAAGCTAAACTAAATAGAACTGCTTTTAAAATAAAGTTAAGCCAACCTTCACCTGGAATAAACTTAACGGCATATCCCAATGCAAATGCTACTAAAGCACTAAGAATTATTTTATGACTTAACTCTTTAAAAAAGCGTGGGATATTGAGATGAATTATTTTATGATAATAAAAGTTCATAATTACCTGAACAATTACCCATCCTATAATAGTTCCTGTTATCATACCAATCGCGCCGTAATAATGGGCAAACCAATAACCCAGACCAGCCCCCAGTATCGCAAAACCCAAATAGAGAATTGCCTTAAACCGCAGTTTATTCTGAGCCTCAAGGGTGGCATTACCAAAGTTTTGAACAAGAGGAACAGTATAAGCTAACATAATCAAAACCGCGATCCAATAAATTTCGGTATAGCTATCTGTATAGGTGGATCCTACCCAAAGATCAACAAACTGCTCTCCATAAAGGAAAAATGCGATTAAAATATAAAGCAGAACTAAAAGAGAAACCCTTCCTATTTTAATCATCATATCTGTAAGGTCTTCCCCAGTGGCATTTTTTACAAACATCTTTGTAGCCCGAGGCAGAAATACACTTGATATTGCAGTAGAAAAGGCCCCATAATAAGTACCCAAAGTAACTCCCACAGAAAAGATACCAACCACAGCGGGGCTATCTAAAGTACCCAATACGATCTGTCCTGCCTGCCATTGTAAGCGGCTTATAATTGCAAAAACAAAAATCCAGATAGAATATGAGAATATTCTGAAAACTAAGGATTTCTGAAATTCATGGAGTTTTATTTTTATATTGAGTTTCTTAAAGCAGTAGTTGGCATTTGCCACTACAACACTTATCCCCATAAGAGTATCTACAATTACCAGACTTATAGCTCCTGTACCGTAAAGCAAAAGACCTACAACTAGTAAAGAGCGAATAATATACCTTGTTATTTTAACTGTTTTAGGATAAACAAATTGCTCGTAAGCAGAACAATAGGCTCCGAAAACACTTCCGGGTAGCGTGATTGCCAGGTTGAAGATAAGAATTACAAACATGATCTTTGTCTTTCTTAACTCATCTGCCGTAAAGGTCTGTCCATAAAGCGCGTCAAGATTAAAATACAAAATCGCACCACCTAGACAAATTGCAAGGGCAATGGCGCAATAAATATAAAATACAGTGGCCAGGAAATTTTCTTCTCCCTTCTTATCTTCTTCCGCCCGGTATTTTGCCGTAAAACGCACAACGCAATTACCTATGCCTATATCCAGTACAGCCAGCCCACTTACGAGCGCTCCCACCATGGTATAAAGACCATACTCGGATTTACCCAGCTGCGCAATAATAAAAGGAGTAAGTACAAGACCAACTACATTGGTCAAAAGAATATTGATATAATTAAGGGCGGCGCCTTTTTTAATTTGACTCAAAATGGTAGAATAAGGGAGTAATCAACAATTTGTATGCTATAATTATGCTTTCGGGATTCAGAACTATACTATTTAAAACGTAAAAAATACCTACAATTAATATTGTTCGCTACAAAACGAACTTTTCATTCGTTAAAGAAATATACACTTCATTGCGAGCACAAATATAGAATTATTTGATAGATATATAAATTCCTTGAGAACTCTCAAAACTTCCTTGTTAATATAAGTGCTGACAGCTTTTGACAACGAGGATGCTATGCAAAAAATTACAAAGCATCAACTCCATAATGCAAGTTCAAAATCTATAATGCAACCTTAAAGGCAATAGAATGTATTATAACCTTCCACTTACGGGTTGGGTCAAAATAGATTTTACATCATACAAAACTGCATCCTCTTTCATAAATGCATTGAGATCCATGTCTAAAAATTGATCATGTGCCACGGTAAGCACCACTGCATCAAATGTAGTTTCTGGCTTTTCTTTTGTGATTACAAGGCCGTATTCATGCTGTACATCTTCAGGGTTAGCCCAAGGGTCAAAAATAGTGGTCTCCACTCCAAAATCCCGAAGGTTTTTCACAACATCTACTGCCCGGGTATTCCGTACATCAGGACAATTTTCTT
>JBBPYO010000169.1:0-3119 GCA_038199845.1 Flavobacteriales bacterium | reverse complement strand
GGCTGTATTGTTAATAGCTTTGATGCACCTATATGGAAGCTGCCTGTGTTTGTAAAAAGAGGAGCTATTATTCCCATGAACAACCCCAATAATAACGTAGCTGAAATTGATAAAAGTTTACGCAGTTATGAAGTATACCCTTTCGGAAAAACTTCTTTTATCCAATATGATGATGACGGGGTAACCGATGCTTATAAAAACGGCACGGGAACTACAACGCTTATAGAGTCAAATGTAGCCGGTGATAAAGCGATTATCACGGTGAATGCTACCAGCGGAAATTTTGATGATTTTGAAAAACAAAAAGCAACAATCTTTAAAATAAATATAACTGCCAAACCTAAAAGGATGACGATACGTATTGGTGGAAAAAAACAGAACCTGAAAGAAGTCAATACGCTGGAAGCCTTTAATAAAAACAGCAACGTGTATTTTTATAATGCTGCGCCAGATTTAAATCAGTTTTCAACACCGGGCAGTTCCTTTGAAAAGGTAAAAATAATCAAGAACCCACAGAGTTGGATAAAAGTGGAAAGTATTGATATTACCAGGAATGAAATTACCGTAGAAATTGACGGTTTTGAATTTAAACCGGTCGACAAACTAAAACAACATTCAGGAGATTTAGTCATGCCGGCAAATGTACAGGTAGCTGATAGTAGTAAAACAGCCTATTCATTGAATCTTACGTGGAATACCGTTCGCAATGTCGATTTTTATGAAATAGCATTTCAGGATATGAATTATACAACGATAAGAAGTACCCACTTTTTATTTGAGAACCTACAACCGGAGACTGATTACAGTTTCAAAATTAGGGCTGTAAACAAAAGTGGTCATACAGAATGGGCAACTTTTCAGACTAAAACTAAATCAAATCCTTTGGAGTTTGCCATTCATGATATTGTTGCACAATCATCCGCTGAAGACCAAGGTGGATACGAAATTAGTAACCTGTTTAACTTTGATGAAAAAGACACTTGGCATACAAAATATGGACGAAAGTCAATCCCTTTCGGTTTTATAATTAATTTAAAGACCATAAATGAATTGGATAGATTTGAATATCTGCCCCGTATAGATGGCGGTAATGGAGTTATTACAAACGGAAATGTTCAATACAGTTTAGATGGAAATAATTGGATAGATGCAGGAAAATTTGAATGGGAAAAAGACAATACTACCAAAACTTTTGATTTTGCCGATCGACCTTCTGTTCAATTTATAAAAATTTCTGTGACAGATGCTTTAAATGATTATGGCTCAGGCAACGAACTTTACGTATTTAAAGTGGCCGGGACCTCGGGTTATATGCCAGGAGATATTAATAGTGACTTTAAAATTGATGATAACGATCTTACTTCCTACAGGAATTATACAGGATTGAAAAAAGGAGATGCCGATTTTGAAGGATATATAAGTAAGGTTGATATTAATAAAAATGATCTAATAGATGCTTATGATATATCAGTAGTAGCCAGTCAGTTGGATGGAGATGTACAAATGAAGGACAGCATTGTAAAATTAGCCGGTTCTTTACAAATAACCACTTCAAAAGAAAATTACAAAAAAGGCGAAACCATTGAGGTTATTGTCAAAGGAGTAAATCTTACCCATATAAATGCATTAAGTTTTGCGTTGCCATACAACCAACAGGAATATGAATATTTAGGTGTGCAGGCGCTCAACATTGGAGATATGGAAAATTTCACCAATGACCGGTTACATACAGATGGCAGTAAAGTGCTTTATCCAACATTTGTAAACAAGGGGGATAAAGCGGAACTCAATGGAAGTGAAAACCTTTTCATCATCAAATTAAAAGCAAAACAAAATATGACATTCAATCTAAAACTTGAGCGTGGTCTTTTGATAGATAAGGGATTGAAGTATATTAAATTTTAGCAATGAAATAAGTAAACGAATTCATCTAAAGATAGTTATCAAAAAAAAATAATGAATGCTAGATAAAATTTGAATATTTATTTTGTTCAGCTTTTGTAAGCCATACTATTTATGGGCAGGCACGGCTTATAATTGTTTCAAAAACAATTCAGAGTTTGTATTGATATTAATAGACGGGAGCTAAATTCCTAATATATAAAAATGGACAGAAAATGGAAAGATAATAACTGTACAATTTCAAACATAAACAATACTATTTCAGAATAAAAAAATAAGGGGAATTCTATTGATTAATGCGAATCCGCTTTTTGCAGGTAGCAAGCTTCTTTTTGCAAATTGATTTCAGCTTTATCACAAACAGTACTATTATTCAGTAAAATATAAAACAATCACCATGAATATAAAACGAAAAGAATTTATAAAACTTGGCGCACTGGCCGTCACAGCGGGCACAATCTTAAGTTTCAGTTCCGGCCCAAACCGCAATAGTTTTAAAGCAACCAAAAGCGGGCCGACTTCTGGCGCAGAACCGATCTCTGTAGCTGAAAGAGAATCACGTGTTGCCAAAGCACAACAACTTCTTGTGGAAAACAACATGGCGGCTTTGGTGCTGGATAGTGGTACTTCATTAGAATATTTTACCGGCATCGAGTGGTGGCCCAGCGAAAGGGTAATGGTTGCCATTATTCCCGCAAATGGAGCGGTAAAATATGTATGTCCCGCATTTGAAGAAGACCGGCTGAAAGAACAAATAACTATCGGAAAAGATGTTTATGTTTGGCAGGAAGATGAAAGCCCTTACCGTTTGATCGCAAATATATTTAAGGATGCGGACATTAAATCAGGCAACATTGGAATAGAAGAACGGGTCCGCTATTTTATCGTTGACGGAATCCAAAAAGAGGTTCCCAATATACGTTGTGTAAGTGGAGATCCGGTAACGGTCGCGTGCCGGATCATTAAATCAAAAGCCGAGATCGCCCTGATGCAAGAGGCCAATGATATTACCTTGGCCGCTATTGCACAGAGTGCTGCACAATTAAAGGAGGGTATGACTCAGGGAGAGCTGTCTTTAATGATCATGTCCGTACAAAGAGATCTTGGCGGCAGTCCCGATTTTGCATTGTGCCTTTTTGGAAAAGATTCCGCTTTCCCACACGGTACTCTGACCCCTGGCATATTGAAAAAAGGGGATATTGTATTGATGGACTGTG
>JBBPYO010000168.1:0-3288 GCA_038199845.1 Flavobacteriales bacterium | reverse complement strand
CGTGCGGCTAAATGTTTGAAATAGGTAAATTTGATCATGCGTAGCGCTTAACTTTAAAAGTAAATATAGCATTTTACGTCCAGTCAATTAAAATTTTCAAATGATGACAATAATCGTGGTACTCGTAGTTTCTGGAGCTTTATTACTCGGCGCCGTGTGGGGAATTTATGGTTCGCTTTCAAAAGCAACCGAAGGCTTTCTGGTAGCGCTGGCGGGAGGCGCGCTGCTTGTTTCTGCTGTGCTCGAACTCATAAAACCCTCAATGGAAAACGCACCGTTAGGTTGGGCACTGGCCGTAGTATTTCTGGGCGCAGTCTTATTTACCGGTCTCGATTATTTGGTCAAAAAGAAATTTGGTTCTAGCAGCGGCGGCGGACTATTGGCAGCGATCACACTGGATGGAATCCCTGAAAACCTCGCCCTTGGCGTAGCACTGATCGGTGCTAGTCCGCTGGCAGTGGCGGCGCTTTCTGGATCTATTTTCCTATCCAATCTTCCCGAAGCGGCAGGCGGCGCAAAGGAAATGGCAGAAAATAATTCTAAAACTAAGGTTTTCTGGCTCTGGGCAGGAACCGCGATTTTACTTTCGGTCTGTGCACTTTTGGGCAACTTTTTACTGGAGGATACGCCAAAGGAAACCTTGGCCTACATCCGCTGTTTTGCTGGTGGTGCTGTAGTGGGCTCCCTGGCAATCGAGGTTTTTCCAAAGGCATTTAAGGAAGATAATTATTGGAGCGGTATTGCTACTGCAATAGGACTGGTGCTGGCATTTTACCTAAATAGTCTGGGGGAATAATGGTTGTTCTATCTTCAAAAACGGTCAATTTTAGTTGAAAATGACCTTAAATATCTTAAAATTTAGGCGTTTTAGATCAAACTATATTCCTTGATATTCATTCCTTTTGATCCGCATTGCAGCAAAGTTCCATGGAGAAAATTGCCTAAATATTACATTTTAACTTACCTTTGCATTTCAATTTTTGGCAATGAGGTCTGCCTTGAACCGTTCCCGAATGGAACTAATGACTTCTACTGTTAATGGCTCTCGCCAACGTAGAATCATGTATTTAAGGCTGTATGGACACTACTAAGATCAAGAAGTTTTTATTTTCATTTGAACAAATTCCCTCTTTAATATATCTTTTTAAATGGATTTTTATCTGTTTATTGCTGGGTGCCATTGCTGGTAGCGTTTCCGCTTTTTTTCTATTGAGTCTGGAGTGGGCGACCAACTGGCGTGAAGCGCATTTGTGGGTCATCGCATTGCTGCCCGTAGGTGGTTTCATCATAGGTTTGTCCTACCATTTATATGGAAACAGTGTGGTAAAAGGGAACAATTTACTGCTTGAAGAATTTCATTCCCCTAAAAAAATAATTCCCTTTAGAATGGCTCCGCTGGTGTTGTTCGGTACCATTTTGACGCATCTTTTTGGTGGTTCTGCAGGTCGCGAAGGCACTGCGGTGCAAATAGGCGGCGCGATTGCAGATCGATTTACCAAAGTGCTGAAACTATCCAAACGCGACAGAAAAATAATCCTGATCGCCGGGATCAGCGCGGGATTTGCATCTGTTTTTGGTACACCATTGGCCGGTGGTATTTTTGCACTTGAAGTATTGGTGTTGGGCAGAATTCGACTGGATGCCATTATCCCCAGTTTTATGGCCGCGGTTTTTGCTGATTACTTTTGTAGAATTTGGAATGTATCACATACACACTACCATATAGATATCGTTGCAGAAATGACTCCGGTAAACGTTTTGTGGGCTTTACTTGCCGGAACTATTTTTGGTTTGGTCGCCATGCTTTTCTCTAAATCGACTCACTTCTGGAGCGCTCTTTTCAAAAATAATATAAAATATCCGCCTTTGCGACCGGTAATTGGCGGGATAATTTTGGCCATCGCGATCTACGCTATGGGAACCACAAAATATATTGGCCTTGGTATTCCCACAATCGTTGACTCGTTTAACGTAAACCTTAATTCCTACGATTTTTTACTGAAACTGCTCTTTACATCTTTTACACTCGGTTCCGGTTTTAAGGGAGGGGAAGTGACGCCATTGTTTTTCATCGGCGCCGCTTTGGGCAATGTTTTGATCTGGTTTATACCTTTGCCAATGGGACTACTGGCGGGAATGGGATTTGTGGCAGTCTTTGCCGGTGCTACAAATACGCCCATCGCCTGTACCATTATGGGTATCGAACTTTTTGGGATTGAATCCGGCGTTTTCATCGCGCTGGCATGTTGTACCGCCTATTTATTTTCCGGTCATTCTGGGGTGTATTCCTCACAAATTATCGGCAGTCCAAAACATAATTTGTTTCTGCATGAAAAAGGCCTTTCCCTATCTGAAATCAAGAATAAAAGAACCAAGAAATGAACAAACTTGTAACCCTTAGAATTTATTTTGAAAGCGGACAGAAAATTAAGGACCGATCTTTTTGGAAGAGATTATATTCCTCAGATTTTTCAACCGAACTTATAAAAAGGGCGAAAGCGGCTGATTTAAAACAAGTTTTGCACCTTAATGTAAGTAAAGGCTATTTTAATAATCAGAAAATAAACTGGGGCATCAGTGAAATTCGTCACGTTAAACATCCTCACATTGTTGAGATTGTTGATGAAGAAACTAAAATCAATCAGTTTCTGGAAGCGCAAAAAATATTTTTTGCAGAAACTCAAATTATACTTGTAAAAAGTGAGGTTCTACTCATAAATCAGCATGATAATATTTCGTCGCAGTAGTATCTAAGCAAGTCTTTTTACGAGTTTTTCTCTCACTTTTGAAAATTTTAGCAAAATTAACCTGACAAAAGAAATACGTATAAAACAGTATTTTTTGCCTTATTTATGCCGTTTTTAGGTCTAAAACGCCAATAATTTCCATAAAAAAAGAGCGCCAGAAGCGCTCTTTTATTAATTCGAGTGAATCTCAAACACACAATAACAGGTTTTTATTTCGTGGAAAACTTAAACGTGGTTGTCGTGTTATACGTTTCCCCAGGATTTAAAACAGTAGTTGGAAATTCCGCTTGATTTGGTGAATCTGGATAATGTTGTGTTTCCAGGCAAAAACCGGTGCGCTGGGCATACATTCCATTTCCACCACGTTGTGGAAGCGTTCCATCCAAAAAATTACCGGTGTAAAATTGAATTGCCGGCTCGTCTGTCATAACTTCCATAAACCTACCGCTTGCTTCGTGATACGCAGATGCCACGTTACGCATGCTCCCCTGATCATTTAGAACCCAGCAATGGTCGTAACCGCCGGCGATCTTCAGCTGCT
>JBBPYO010000167.1:0-2021 GCA_038199845.1 Flavobacteriales bacterium | reverse complement strand
ATACTTCTGAACATTTTCCGCTCTTGTATTTTTTTTAATCTTGATAAAAAGCTGGGAAGCAGAATTCGTGCTGTTCCATTGCGTACTTTCCATCGTGTTCTTTATTTCGGTCTGTGATGCGGTGGGTAGCGAGATAAATTCTTCAAAAACAATATCTGTCCGCTGACTAAAATTGGCAACGATACCGGTGATTTTTGCCGGAATTGAATCGTTATAGAGCAGTGTTTTGCCAATTATCTGTTCCAGTTTAAGATTGGGGAAATAAAGCTGCGCCCGGTTTTGAGAAAGCACTGCTTCGTTGGGATTTCTCAGGCTATTTTGTTTAGTTCCAGCAAGCCATTTGTAGTTGAAAATATCAAAATACGAAGTATCGGCAAACACTGTAAATTGAGGATTTTTGAAAATCTTATTACTATTTTCCGTTTTTACCTTGAGTGGATTATAGGTGAAAAAAGCACTGATTTCTTCCAGTCCGGCAGCATTCTGCTTCAATGCGTTTTTTAATGGAACCGTTACGCCACTGTTATAAAAAGCACCTTCAGGAGCGCTAAAAGCGGTTGTGACGCGGTAAATTCGATCCCCATTTTCATGAAATTTATCAAAGGTAAAGTCGTAATAAACCATAAGACCGATCACAAAAGAAGCACTCAAGCCAATGGCAAGACTGACGATATTGATGATAGAAAATATCTTGTTGTTCCAAAGATTTCTCCAAGCGATTTTTAGGTGGTTTTTAAGCATAATTACGAGTTTTAGTCGATTTTTTGAAGGCTGGTATCCCCAATTTTGAGTCCGTTAGCAATTTTCGGATTCCCTTTATATTGAATTCTGGCATCGCAAAAGCCGAAACTTTCAACTTTTCTGAAACATTTACCACAATATGATTATCACCATAGGCGGCGATTTTTGTTTCGGTAGATTCTAGAGCCATAGCGTTGACCTCGCTGCTTCCATAGACCCGATACCGCTGAAAATCAACAATTCCTCCCTTGATTTCCAGATAACTTTCACCATAGAGCGCCACTTTAAATTCTTCTGCGCTGATACTTTCAAAATATAACTTTGGCGAACCATAACTATCCAGATCAAAATCTTCGATATTGATTGCATCTTTAAAATCAATTTGCTCTTCCCCTCTAATTTCAACTTTCTCAAGCTGTTTATAATATACGGTGATGCTCGCTTGAGTTCCTTGGTAAATATCCTGCCGGCGCTTATTGCCGTTGATCTTAACGTCCTCGTTTTTACCAATAACTTTGGCATCGTCCAGAAATATGTGCAGTTTTTTACGATTTACCTCTATATTGATCTTTTCCCGATCCACTTTTGATCTGTCAATGACTACAGATTCCTGATCGGCTTGTTTAAAAACCACCTCGATATACGGACTTATGATCACTTTCTGAAACGTTAAAACTGCTATATTTTCAGCTTGTGCGTTAACAAAACCAAAGTTGAAAATACCGAGCATCAAGCAAATTGGTTTTATACTTGATAAAATATGCTTATTTATGTTCTTTTTTGAGGTGATTTTGATCATTTTTGACTGTTTTAAGGTGTTTTTAGGTTGTTTTATATTGTTTTTGACTGTTTCAAGTGTTATCCTCCTAATCCTGCAAGGTATTCCCCTTTTTTCAAGGGGTTCCTTGTAGGTATTTTTTAAATTATGTTCAATTCTTTAGTATATAGACCTATAAGTAGGCCCGTGCTGCGGCAACACACTTCGACAAGCTCAGCACGCCGCCTTGCAGGTCATTCCGTTCTCAAACTCTTCACTGGGTTTGCAATGGCCGCTTTTATGGCTTGAAAACTTACGGTGACCAAGGCGATTACAATTGCGGAAAGCCCGGTGATGACAAATACCCACCATTGAATCGAAATATGGTATTGGTAATCTTCAAGCCAGTTTTTCATGATCAGCCAGGCAATGGGCGAGGCGATGAGAAAAGCGATGCCCACCAGCTTTAAAAAATCTTTAGAAAGTAAGGCTGCGACAACATATACCGGCGCGCCCAGTACTT
>JBBPYO010000166.1:0-11940 GCA_038199845.1 Flavobacteriales bacterium | reverse complement strand
GATCGTTATCATCTAACATGCCGGCGCAAGCTTCCATGAGTTGGGCGTTTTCGGCATTTTGCAAATAGACGGGCATCCTGAATTGTTGAGTAAGACTCACGCTCTTTTTTTCTAAATTATACAAAAGTACGACCGAACCATGGCCACGATCAAAAACTTCGCGTTTTTGATGTTCCCATTCGCCATTAAGATTTTTATACTCAAAACTGACTTCTTTTAGCGTAAAATGAGCATTTGAGAGTATTTTCTCGGTTACGTTTTTAGGTTTATTCATCGTCTAATTTTAATGCAATTTGAAATGTTGTGCCCTTGTCCTTTTCACTGTGAAGCACTTTGATCTGCCCATCATGATATTCTTCAATGATACGTTTTGCCAGTGATAGTCCTAGTCCCCAACCGCGTCTTTTTGTGGTATAACCCGGTTTGAATACGCTGTTAAATTTATTTTTTGGAATACCCTTTCCGGTATCTGTGATTTGTATTTTCGCGTATCGCACATCACGGGTAAGTACCAGCGTAAGTTCTCCTTTGCCGCGCATGGCATCTATTGCGTTCTTGACAATATTCTCAACAGTCCAGGCAAAAAGCTCTGGATTTAATTTGACCAGCAGCACACCTTGTGGCATATCTTTTTTAAACGTTATCAGTTTTGAACTGCGTTTTGCCACATAATCAAAGGCTTCTTCGGTCTCGGTAATAATATCTTTTTTTACAAGTATGGGTACGCTTCCTATTTTGGAAAAGCGATCTGTGATTATATTGAGGCGTTCTATGTCTTTATTAATCTCCATTAGATACTCGGGATTAACATTTTCAGCCTTTAAAATTTCGGTCCAGCCCACGAGCGAAGATAAAGGTGTTCCTATTTGATGAGCGGTTTCTTTAGCCATACCTGCCCAGAGAAAGTTCTGTTCCGAAGCTTTTGAAGTTGCATAGAAAAAGTAGATTAGCGCGACAAAAAGTACGACCACAATGATAAGCGCAATGGGAAAGTATTTGAGTTGGTTGATCACCGGAGAATGCCCATAATAGGCATAAAGCAGATCGCCATTTTCTATATCTATACGTATGGGTTCATTTTCCTCTTCCATACTGCGCAGCAATTTGCGGTATGTTTCTTTGTTTTCAAGCACTCCCTCGGGAATATTGATGCTGTTGTCCAGATTTTCATTCTCATCAGTAATGATAATTGGGATCGTGGTGTTCTTGCGGTTGATGAGTGTATAAAGGTTGAAATATGCATTAGAATCTGCCAAATTAATCCCTTGAAGCGCGCGCCCCCAGATTTCCATTTTATCGCGTTCCGCCTGTTTGAGCTGGCCAAAAAATAGAGATACATTCCATAAAACCAGACCGGTTATGGCAAAAGCGGCAAAAATGATGAACCAGCGAGAAAACCGCTGATCAATGTTTATACGCATGCAAGATTTATTTGAAACCAGCAGTAGGTTGAGCCCCACCAGTGGATTTTATTCGTCTGATCTATGGATCGAAAAGCAAAAGTTATTTCGGAATCACCCTTTTCGGACTTGTCCTAGAGTTAGTTGTTTTTTACTTTTAAAGCGCACAGGTCATTTAGGTTCCATGAATAAAGATAAAGCAAATCCTTTACAATTATTGTATGTGCTGTGGTTTTAAGTGCGGGAGCATATGCCTATCTTTGCATAAATTAGAACAAAACATGCGCACAATAGACCCAAAAGCGGTTAGTACAAAAGAACTTTACGGCTATCTGGCAGCCGCTGTGGGCCCTAGGCCAATTGCATTTGCAAGCACAATGGATGCCCAAGACCGACCAAATCTCTCACCATTCAGCTTTTTTAATCTCTTTAGTGCGAATCCACCAATTCTCATTTTTTCCCCACTTCGGCGTATGGGTGACAACACGACCAAACATACCTTGCAAAATGTTGAAGCGACGGGAGAAGTGGTGGTGAATATTGCAAATTATGCAATGGTGCAGCAAATGTCATTGAGCAGTACAGAATATGAGGAGGGCGTTGATGAGTTTGTAAAAAGTGGACTTACAAAAACGCCTTCGGTCATTGTAAAACCATTTCGTGTAGCTGAGGCACCTGTGCAGATTGAATGTAAAGTGATTGAGATCAAAAAACTGGGTACTGAAGGTGGGGCAGGAAACCTCGTTATATGCGAAGTAGTAAAAATGCATATAAGCGAAGAGGTGCTTGATGAAAGAGGAAAAATTGACCAACATAAGATAGATCAGGTTGCTCGCATGGGCGGAAACTGGTATTCTCGAGCCAATTTAGGCATGTTTGAAGTTCCTAAACCGCTCAATAAAAAAGGAATTGGTGTTGATGCCATGCCAGAAAGTATCAAGAAAAGTATTATTTTAACGGGCAACGATTTGGGGAAATTGGGCAACGTGGAAAACTTACCCATAAAAACGGAAATTGAGCAGTTTTTAAGTAAAAATATAGATTTAAGAATGCTTTCTGAAGCGGGTGATGTTGCTCGTATACACCGCCGGGCGCAGGAATTGTTGCATGAGGAAAAACCTGAAGACGCATGGAAACTTTTGCTGGCGGAAAAAACAGCCTAAATAGTACCAAAAACGATAAAAAACAATCACTTTTTGGCCGTAGGGGTCAAATTAATGAATATTAAACAATCAGACATGGAAGTACAAGGAAAGATAAAAGTAATAGGAGAAGTGCAAACCTTTGGCAGCAGTGGTTTCAAAAAACGTGAAATCGTTGTGATAACAGAAGAGCAATATCCACAAACTATTATGGTAGAGTTTGTACAGGATAAAACAGATCTTCTAAACAATTTCAACGTAGGTCAGGATGTAAAAATAAGCATCAATTTGCGTGGCCGTGAGTGGGCAAATCCACAAGGGGAGATTAAATACTTCAACAGTCTAAATGGATGGAGAATTGAAAATCTACAAACTGCAGCACCTTCTGGTGGCGCGACTCCAGCACCGCCGGCAGACAAGTTTGAACCCGCTTCGGACTTTGAGGATGAAGATCACGATGATCTTCCTTTTTAGAAATCAGATTAAGAATCATTAAAAAAGCTTTTTTGCCCAGGCGAAAAAGCTTTTTTCTGATTGAACGTAGCAGTATTGCATGGCAAAATAATAGGGATCGAAATGACCATAGTATAAACCAGTATTTTTAGAAGTTTGTCACTTTGAGTAGAGGTTTTTCTTAGCGATAGCAAATCAATATGACGTATCGATATGTCTTGGAACTAATATAATTTTAAGAACGTAAGTTCGATCTAAGCAAGATGTGTCAGATCGAGTGAAAATCTAAAAGATTTTTATATTGAGATCTACATTTTCGATTGAAAATGACCTTTCTCGATACAATTTTTTGCAAAAATCATTCGAAATGACAATTTTCAACACTTTATAATATTATATCGAACTCAAGTTAAGAATTACAGTTGCAATATACATCCCCATCAAAAACCAGAACACTTGAAATAACACAATAGCTTCTAAACGCGTTAAATTTTGAAACGATCATTAACCAAAACTAACGCGCTATTTAACTTGGATATATAATTTTACATTAAGCTTTAAAACAATCTACCGGTTATCATAATTTTAGGAACAGCAGATCTTTTTCCACATCCTTCGCTTGCCGATCCTGACGGGTTGCTGGCTGTGGGTGCAGACCTTGCAACCTCACGATTGCTAAGCGCTTATAAACAGGGTATTTTTCCTTGGTACAGCGCTGGAGAGCCTATATTGTGGTGGTCGCCAGACCCGAGAATGGTATTAAAGCCGGAAGAGGTGCGGGTCACAAAATCCATGCGCAAAACCTTGCGTGACGGTAGTTGGAAGGTTACATATAACACCCATTTTTTGGAGGTTATGTTACATTGCAAACGTATCCCCAGAGAAGGTCAAAACGGCACATGGATTACCAACGACATGGTCGCGGCTTACTTACAATTACACGAACAGGGACATGCAGAATCCGTTGAGGTTTGGCAGAATGACACACTCGTAGGTGGTCTTTATGGGATTAACCTCAAGGAAAATAAGGTTTTTTGTGGCGAAAGCATGTTCAGTACAGTGAGTGATGCCAGTAAAGTGGCACTGGTCATGCTTGCGCGAAAACTTGAAAAAGAAAATTATAAGCTTATCGATTGTCAAGTTTATACGCCGCATTTAGAGCGGATGGGCGCTCATGAAATACCACGCGCAGAATTCTTAAAATTGCTAAAAACTACAATTTAAATAGCGCCGAAGTGTATCCAAAAACGCGGCCGCTGGCATCATTTAGGTAATTTTCATAACGATATTCTACACCAATCTGCAATTTGAGAGCATCGGTCAATTGATAGCCCAGACCAGGTGTGATTCGCTGGTCGAGTTCAGGAGCCCCTTTTGCGGATAAGCTGTAAAAGGATTCTGTGCTTATAACCGCATAGAATTCATATGTATTTAAAGTGGTTCCCTGCAACGGAAAGTCTAGAGCAAGCCGGTAACGTGTCCTAAAAACAGTTTCGTTTTCATAAATGCGTTGTTCAAAACGCACGCGATGCCCCCAGCGAAATTTATTGGACGATTTGCTGTAGCTATATTGCTGGGTAAACCTAAATTCATTCCCGAGCTCTGGGTTTAGCCAGTCCCGATTTCGGTAACGTACGCCAAGACTTACCTTAGAATAAAAACCGCTTTGATAATTGGTAAAGTGTGAGATTTCTACGTGATCTCCTTGGAAAGAAGATTCACCAGTCTGATTGTTGTTGAGCAAATTCCTATTGGTGAGCTCGAAGTTAAAGCTCCACCGGGACGCCGGACTGTAATTAAAACTCAGTTCGGGTTGCCAGTATACGCCCGTTTGCTGACAAAAACAAGACAGCGAAATCATAAAAAAGAATAGAAAAATATTAAAATAGGAGAAATTCATAAGCGCGTCTTATTACTTTTCGAGTTTCTAGTTCTTTACCATTTGAATTGAAAAGTATTTCTATTTTTTCCAATTTATTCTCTTTGTTTTTGGTTGCTACTATGAGTTCGTATTTATCGATATTTTTTCTTTCGTCAAATGCATCTTGCGTATTAGCGGGTATAAAATGTTCCTGAATCTTTTCGATTTTATGGCGTTCATAAGTGCTTTCCAGATAATTTTCAATGGTTTCTCTGACTTCTTCAGGTATTTCTTCAAGATTAATTACTACTTCAATGTCAAGAAGCTCGCCTTTTTTATTCAGTTCTATACTATATCTATGATCTTTATACTTGACTTTAGCCTCAAAGCTGATATATTTATTGTTTTTTTCCAGATAGAATTTTGATTTCTTGAGGTTTATTGGCATGGTTTTTAAAGTTTGGATGGCTTCCGCAGGCATCTCTTTCCTTTTAATACGCTTTTCAACTTCATTTTTTACATTCTGCGAAAATGCACTATTTACCATAAATATTAAGGTAATAAAGAAAAGAAATTTCTTCATAATATTTGTTTTTTTACTTCCGCATAGCGAAAACAGTTTAACTCATGATCATTTACCAGCCCAGTGGCTTGCATAAATGCGTAGGCTACCGTAGGCCCCATAAATTTAAAACCGCGCTTTTTGAGATCTTTGCTTAATGCCTCACTTTCTGGCGTAATTGCGGGCGCGCTTTTGTAATTTTCCACCTCGTGTTGTTTCGCTTTACCGTCAACAAAAGCCCATAAATAATCTGAAAAACTGCCAAATTCTTCTTGAATTTTTATAAACGCCTGTGCATTTTTGATAGCAGACTGCACTTTTAATTTATGCCGAATTATACCTGCGTTTTGTAGTAATTCGTCAATTTTTCCATCGTCATAGTTTGCAATTTTCCGGTAATCAAAAGCATCAAACGCTTCCCGGAAATTTTCGCGCTTGCGCAAAATCGTAATCCAGCTCAAGCCGGCCTGAAAGCTTTCTAAAACGATAAATTCAAAGAAAGTACGATCATCATAAACGGGTACTCCCCATTCTTTGTCATGGTAATTTTCATATAGCGTATCGCCCATGCACCAGCCACATTTGTGTTGGCTCATATTTAACAGATTTAAGCATTAAAGATATTATTTTTGAAGCAAATTAGTTATCCACAAAAACGTGAATTACAAAGTCAGCAGTATTATGCAACATATTTCCGTGGCAGAACGAGAAGAGTTAGTTCTTGAAGGGCTCAAAAACGGTATTTCTTACGCGGAATACCGCACGCTCTTGGCAAGCCATACCGCTTCTTTTACGAGTACGGGTCACACCCAGACAGAAGCACTTTCTAAATTTACCGAACTCAATGATCGCAGAATGCGGCGTTGGGATAAACTTTTTAAGCTTACTGCATTACAGATTGATTCCATAAAAAAACTGAAGATTGATGTAAACTGGCTTGTGCTTACCGAAAGTTGGTGCGGTGATGCGGCGCACAGCATGCCCATTATGAATAAAATCGCAGAGCAGAACAAAAACATTAATTTTTCCATTGTTTTGCGAGATGATCATCCACAACTTATGGATGCTTTTCTTACCGATGACAACAAGTCAATTCCTAAACTTATCGCCCAGGACGCAACTAGCGGAATGGTTTTTTATACTTGGGGACCGCGACCAGAACCGGCTGCTGCAATGGTTGTAGAATGTAAAAAATCGTACGGCACGCTGCCTCCAGAATTTAAGGAAGATCTACAAATCTGGTATAATACCGATAAGGGCCAAGCCACTGCTCAGGAACTTATTGAATTATTGGCCGAAATAAGCTGATTTTAGGCTCTTTTCACTGATTTTTTAGGAATTACATTTCACTGTAATCTATTTATGTTCTTTTTTATAATAAACGTCTCGTTTTCAAGACCTTTCTTTGGAAACACTTTTACATCTGATTCTGAAACTTTACTTCCGCCTATTTTTTTGACCGCTTTTTGAGACCTAATATTTTCTTTTGCGACATAAAAAAGCACATTTTCTACAAACTTGAATGCGTGTTCAATCATTAAGTCTTTGACCGCTCTATTGTATTTTCCTCCCCAATATTTTCTTTCTATAAAAGTATATCCTATTTCTACTCCATTAGGAACACCCTCCACGCTTTTAAATCTTGAACTTCCAATTATGTCCCCGCTGCTTTTGTCTAATATGGTTAACGCTCCGTTAGATTCTATTGACTCTTGAAAGAATTTTTCAAATTCACTGCGCACATTTCTTTTGCAGGGGTGTTGCTCCCAAATTTTTGGATCTTTGGCAATTTCATAAAGTGGCTGCATGTCCTGGTGGTTTAATGGCCTTATTATTACCAGTTCATTTTCTAAAAGTGGTTGTAAATTCATTTTTAAATAGTAGAGCGTTTAAAGTATCAGTTTGATGGTAATTTACAGATTTTTTTTAATGAAATTTGTGTATAACTGCTTTCCATACTAATTTGAAAACGTCAGGAACAAAACTGAATCTGTATTTGTCCGACCCTAAAATACTTTATTAATAACTTGAACTTACAATATAATAAAATATTGAAAATTATCATTTTGGGTGATTTCTGCAAAAAATTTATCGAAAATGGTCATTTTCAATCGAAAAAATTAGATCTCGATACAAAATTCTTTCAGAATTTCACTCGATCTGACAGATCTTGCTTATATCGAACTTACATTTACATAATAATAAATTCCTCGTTATATTATTGATGCATAAACCAAGATTTCAGAATTTCTCCCATCAGTTAACAGAATCAAAAGCATGAGGAGAAACTTGCCAAATTTTGAGAGCTGAATAAATTTTTAATATTTTTTAGCGCGTTGCACAACAAAATATTTTGGTGGGATTTAAAGCATTTAAAATCTCTCAATCTTAGTCCAAACCGTATCTTTAACACAACATCTAAAAACAAAATACGTTGACTAAAGATTTTTTTGGTACTACTAAAGATGGACAGGAAGTCTATCGCTTCTGCCTTACTTCAAAAAATGGTATGGAAGCCCACGTGCTTAATTATGGCGCGATAATTCAAAAATTACTTATTCCACAAAAAAACAGTGAATCCATAGATTGCGTGCTTGGCTTCAATGATCTCGTACAATATGAGGCGGAGAATCCTTTTTTTGGCTGTATCGTGGGCAGGAATGCAAACCGTATTGCAAAATCAGAGATTTTTATTGACGGGGAAAAAATCCAGCTTACGGCAAATGAAGGGGAGAACCAATTGCACGGCGGTGTGGAAGGATTTAATAAGAAAAATTGGGATTTTAAAATAGAAAAAGAAAAATTGATTCTTACCTATATCAGTCCGAACGGTGATGAAGGTTACCCCGGAAACCTACAGGTCAAAGTGAGTTTTGAGTGGCAGGAAGACACGCTCGTTTTTAACCATCAAGCAGTTACCGATAAAAAAACGGTAGTAAATCTTACCCGTCATGACTATTTTAACCTTTCGGAAGAGCCAGATATCCTCAGACATCAGTTAATGATAAATGCTGACAAATACCTTCCAAAGAAAGCAGGAAATATCCCCACCGGCGAATTGAAACCAGTCGAAAAAACGATCATGGACCTCCGAAAATCGACTGTTTTAGGCGATAAATTAGCGAATATTGAGGGAGGTTTTGACCATAATTATGTGCTCAACAAGAGGAATCCAGAAGATCCCGCAGCGGTATTGATTTCGCCGGAAGGCAATATTACACTGCGTTTATTTTGCACACAGCCGGGGCTGCAGTTTTTTAGCGCGGCAGATATTGGCGAATGGCTTGGCAAATACGGTACGATTACTGCAAAAGCACCAGCGCTTTGCCTGGAAGCACAACATTTTCCAGATGCACCACACCACAAACATTTTCCCAGCACTATACTTGCACCAGGGGAAATTTATGAGCAGGAGATAAAATATCAATTTGAGATCTAGCAACCATGAGCAAAAAGTACGTCATTACCTTTGACCAGGGAACCACAACTACAAGCGCGATTCTTTTCAACATTGAAGGAGAGATCGTGCATATGGTCAAAAAAAAGTTAACGCAGTATTCTCCGCAAGCGGGCTGGGTGGAGCATGATGCCGTACAGATTTATGAAAATCAAAAGCAGGTTTTTGAAGAAGTGTTACAAAAGGCAGATAAGGCTATTGCGGAAATTGCCTGCATAGGGATCGCTAATCAGCGCGAGACCGTGGTAGTCTGGAACAAAATGACCGGCGAACCCATTTATAAAGCTATTTGCTGGCTAGACAAACGCACCGAGGGCATTTGCGCAGCGCTAAGGGAACGAGGTTTGCAACGCGAAATCGCCAAAAAAACCGGTCTTGTTATAGATAGTTATTTTTCAGCGACAAAAATAAAATGGATTCTGGACAATGTGGAAGGAGCAAGAGAAAAAGCTGAAAACGGCGAACTCCTTTGTGGAACTATTGACAGTTGGTTGATTTACAAATTCACCGGAAATCATTATACAGATCATACCAATGCGAGCCGCACAATGCTCTATAACATTAATAAGCTTGCCTGGGACAACGATCTGCTGGAGGAGTTTGACATTCCCGCTTCCATGTTGCCCGAGGTGCGGGAATCGGCATCAGATTTTGGCAGTATTTCTTATAAACAGTACAAAATCCCCGTTTATGGAGTGGCCGGCGATCAGCAGGCGTCGCTTTTTGGACAAGGTGGACATAAATCAGGAATGGCCAAAAACACCTACGGAACCGGCTGTTTTATGCTGCTCAATACGGGTAAAAAAGCGTATTTCTCGCAAAATGGACTGGTAACCACATTGTGTTGCACGCTGGAGGGGGAAAAAGTTAAATATGCTTTGGAAGGAAGTGTTTTTGTAGGTGGCGCAAGTATTGAATGGCTGCGGGACAGTTTGGGTTTTATAAAAGATGCGGCAGAAACTGAGAATATATGTCTTGAAACAAGACCTCTTAAAGATCTGTATTTTGTCCCCGCATTTGCTGGTCTGGGCGCTCCGGTCTGGGATGCCAGCGCAAAAGGAACGATACAAGGCCTCACTTTTAACACTGGTAAAAACGAGATTATAAAGGCTACTGTAGAAGCGATGGCCTACCAGGTGAAAGATGTGATCAGCGCGATGATTGAAGACAGTGGCAAACAAATGAAAGCCTTAAAGGTGGATGGAGGTGCTAGTGCAAATAATTATCTGATGCAGTTTCAGGCAGATATTCTGGACGCACAAGTAGACCGCCCACAAATGCTGGAAGTGACCGCGCTAGGCGTTGCTTTTTTGGCCGGGATCAAAGCAGGTTTATGGACTAAAAAAGAAATCTCAAAAATAAGGCGGATCGATCGAATCTTTGAACCACAATTAAGTCCGCACGAGCGCAAGGAAAAAATTCACGGCTGGGATTTGGCCGTCTTGCGTACGCGCTCCGGTTACGCTGAAAATCTTGAAAAAGAGGAATCTCCGTTGCGTTTCAGTATTATGGACAGGGAGCGTTATCTGAATAAAGCAAAATCGGAAACGTTTGATCTGGTCATTATTGGTGGGGGCGTGACCGGCGCCGGTATCGCGCTAGATGCTGTCTCTCGAGGGATGAACGTTTGTGTGGTAGAAAAGAACGATTTTGCTTCCGGCACCAGTAATAAATCAACAAAGCTTGTACATGGTGGATTACGATATCTCAAACAAATGGAGATAGGTCTGGTCAAAGAATCGGGTACAGAACGTGCCATTGTTCATAAACTCGCCCCACATCTAGTAATTCCCGAAAAAATGCTACTTCCGCTTATAGAAGGTGGGCAATATGGGAAAATATTGACTTCCATAGGGCTAAAAGTATATGATTTATTGGCTAATGTGGAGGAGAAGGACAAACGTAAAATGCTAGATAAAGAGCAGACATTGCAACTGGAACCGTTACTCGATGCCGAACATTTACTGGGCGGTGGCTATTATGCTGAATACCGAACTGATGACGCGCGCCTCACCATAGAATTACTCAAAAAAGCGGCCGGTTTTGGCGCCATTTGTCTCAATTATTGTGAGATGGAAGATTTTATTTACGATTACAAGGGCAAGGTGACCGCTTTAAAATGCAAAGATCATAATACAGATAAAACTTTTGAGATTAAGTCGCAAACCTTTGTTTCGGCGGCTGGACCTTGGGTAGATCAAGTGCGGAAGAAAGATAAAAGCATGAACAATAAGCACCTGCATCTTACTAAAGGTGTTCATATTGTTTTTCCGAAGGAAAAATTACCGGTGAAGCAATCGCTTTACTTTGACGTCCCAGATGGCCGGATGATTTTTGCCATTCCAAGGGGGCGCATCACCTATGTTGGCACTACGGATACTGATTATAATGGTGATCTGGATCACGTGGTTGCCACCGAAGCCGATGCGCAGTATTTGCTCGATGCGATAAACAACACCTTCCCCGATATTCACCTGACGATCGCAGATATTGAGTCGAACTGGGCCGGTTTACGCCCCTTGATTCATGAGGAAGAAAAAGATCCATCTGAACTGTCGCGAAAAGATGAAACCTTTGTGAGTAAAAGCGGTCTTATTTCCATAGCTGGAGGAAAGTTGACCGGTTACCGAAAGATGGCCGAGCGTGTTAATGAAACGGTCATTAAACAATTGCAGAAAAAGAACGCTAAAAAATTCGATCCTCCGCGTACCGAGCATATTGCACTGACCTCGCACTATTTGCGGAATACTAAAGAAGTGAACCTTTATCAAAGTCAGCTGGAACTGGAATTTGAGAAGCTGCAAATAATGAATGCACATTATCTAGCCTGGTATTTTACGGCAACGTATGGCAAACAGACCGATATTATTAAAAAGAAAATCAATTTCTTCCTCAATCCAGACGTTCAGGAACGTTTAGTGCGCGCCGAACTCTGGTACAGCATTCACTATGAAATGACCAATAGCCTGGCCGATTTTTTTGTAAGGCGTACCGGGAGACTTTATTTTGATGTTGAAAGTATTGCCAAAAATCGAAAACTTGTTCTTCAGGATTTTATAAATTAT
>JBBPYO010000165.1:0-5392 GCA_038199845.1 Flavobacteriales bacterium | reverse complement strand
TGTACTTTTTGGCCGAAATTAGAGGGAAAGGTTACGGCATGCAAATGATGGAAAAATGCCTTGATTTTGCCAAAAAACAGGGTTTTGAGCAGGTTTATATTGAGACGATGCCGTATATGAAAGATGCGCAAAAACTTTATAAAAAAGCGGGATTTCACTACATAGATGGTCCCATGGGCGATACCGGTCATCACGCCTGTCCCGTGCACATGCTCAAGGATTTAAAGGAAATAAAATGAAGGTTACAACTTTCCGGGAAATTTTTTTGACAGAATTAAAACCCGACTATCCAGCAACCGAAATCCAGACTTTTTTTCAACGTCTTGCGGAAGCGTATTTGGGTATGAAACGCATCGATATTACGCTGAATCCAGATAGAAAATTGACTGAAATCGAGCAAAAACAGCTTAAAACCGCACTAAATCGGTTAAAAAATCACGAGCCTTTACAATATATTTTAGGAGAAACCGAGTTTTATGGACTTCCATTTTGGGTAGATAAAAACGTACTTATTCCCAGGCCGGAGACGGAAGAGTTGGTAGATTGGATCGTTAAAGATTTTCAAAAAACTATTTTCGCTGAGCGGAAAAGCGAACCGTTTAGAATACTTGACATTGGTACAGGGTCGGGCTGTATTGCGGTTTCTTTGGCAAAAAACCTTCCAGAGGCGCGGGTTTTTGGTTTAGATTTTTCAAAAGAAGCGCTGGAAATAGCAAAAAAAAATGCGGCTCTCAATTCCGTAGCCGTTGAATTTATACACGCTGATATTCTGGAGATTAAAATGCTTCCACAGCAATTTGATATAATCGTTTCCAATCCACCTTACGTGCGTGAACTCGAGAAAACCGAGCTGCAACCCAACGTTTTGAATCATGAACCGGCTTCTGCGCTATTTGTGCCAGATCAGGACGCGCTTCTTTTTTACAGGAAAATTTCAGCTTTAGCTTTAAAAAATTTAGTTTCCGGAGGGCGGCTTTATTTCGAGATCAATGAGTATCTTGAAGCAGAAACCCGTGATCTTGTAGCCAGTTTTGGTTATAAAGAAATAGTTTTACAGAAAGATATTTTCGGTAAGCCCAGAATGTTAAAAGCCATAAAACCATGAATAAAATTGACTCCATTTGCGTATTCTGCGGAAGCAGTGAGGGAAATGATAACGCTATTATAGAACAAGCGTCACAATTAGGAAAAACGCTGGCAGAACGTGAGATTACTTTGGTTTATGGCGCTTCAAAATTGGGAATTATGGGAAAGGTCGCTCAGGCTGCGCTTGATAACGGTGGAAAAGTTCTCGGCATTATCCCAAAATTTTTAAAGATGAAGGAAGTAGTGCATTTGGGACTTGACGAAATGATCACAACCGAAAATATGCACGAGCGTAAATTGCAAATGCAAGAAAAAAGTGACGCGTTTATCGCACTCCCTGGCGGTTTTGGCACACTTGAAGAGCTTTTTGAGATCATAACCTGGTCGCAACTGGGACTGCACCACAAACCCATTGGACTGCTCAATACCAACGGTTTTTATGATCACCTCATTGCCATGCTCGAGGAAATGGTGCGTCGTGGTTTTTTGAAAATGGAAAACTTCGAGCTACTTATCGTTGATGACAACATTGAATCGCTACTCGAAAAAATGGAAAATTTTAAACCCGATATTATGGCCAAATGGCTAAAACCGGGACGGACTTAAAAAAAGTTCAAATAAAACTACTATTATAATCCTTGGTAAAGTTGGTTGAACCAAAAACGAATTTTGCGTTAAGGATAGTAGTGGAAATCCCGCAGCCCGAGGAACGAGGAGCGAGGAATTGTAACGGATAGCCCGGCCCGATAGGGAAACGCCCAAAAACTGATCAATAAACCTGAAAAGAGTTTTAGGAAAAAATGAATACTGAGAAACAAATAAACCAACTCCGAGACGAACTGCGCCAGCACAACTACAACTATTATGCGCTGGATAAACCGGAAATTTCAGATTACGATTTTGATAAAAAGCTTCAGGAATTGCAAAAACTGGAAGCCGCGCATCCGGAATTTTACGATTCCAATTCACCAACATTGCGCGTAGGCGGAACCGTGACCAAGAATTTTAAAACCATAAAGCACGATTCGCGCATGTACTCGCTGGCCAATTCCTACTCGCAAGAAGATCTTGAAGACTGGGAAAAACGCATTAAAAAGCTGGTCGAGGGCGAAGTGGAATATGTTTGCGAACTTAAATACGACGGCGCTTCGATAAGTCTTACCTATGAAAATGGCTTACTCGTGCGCGCTGTAACCCGCGGTGACGGGACTCAGGGTGATGATGTAACGCACAATGTACGCACGATACGTTCAGTGCCTTTAAAGCTGCAGGGGGATTTTCCTGAGAAATTTGACATTAGAGGAGAAATTGTACTGCCGTATGCTGGTTTCGCAAAAATGAACGCAGAGCGTGTAGAAGCTGGGGAGGAGCCCTACAGTAATCCACGGAATACCGCTGCCGGAAGTCTAAAGTTACAGGACAGCGCGGAAGTGGCACGCCGTCCGCTAGAATGTTTATTGTACACGGTCGTGGGCGATAATCTGGGTGTTTCCAGCCAATTTGAAAGTCTAGAAAAGGCTCGGAAATGGGGTTTTAAAGTTCCTGAAGCGGCAAAATTGGTCAAATCTACTTCAGAAACACTTGATTTTTTAAAATATTGGGATACGCACCGCCATGATTTGCCTTATGAAACAGACGGCGTAGTCATTAAAGTAAATAGTTTAGAGCAACAAACAGAACTTGGTTTTACCGCAAAAGCACCGCGCTGGGCGATGGCCTATAAATTTAAGTCCGAACAAGTTTCCACCCTTTTGAAAAAGATCACGTACCAAGTTGGGCGAACTGGCGCAATCACGCCGGTGGCAAATTTGAAGCCTGTTCAATTGGCAGGAACAGTTGTAAAACGTGCGTCGCTTTATAATGCAGATCAGATTGAAAAGCTGGATGTTCGCGAGGGAGATACCGTTTTTGTCGAAAAAGGGGGCGAAATTATCCCTAAGATCATTGGTGTAAATTTTGAAAAACGCAATCCCAATTCCCAACCTACCGAATATAGAAAAACCTGTCCAGAATGTGATACAGATTTGGTGCGGGCTGAGGGTGAAGCTTCACATTATTGCCCAAATGCGCTGGGTTGTCCACCACAGATTATTGGGCGGATTCAGCATTTTATTTCCCGACGCGCGATGGATATTGAAGGTTTGGGCGGTGAAACGGTTGCGCTTTTGGTTAAAAACGACCTGATCCATAGTTACGCAGATCTCTACGAACTCAAAAAAGAGCAAATTCTTCCTTTAGAACGTATGGCGGAAAAATCGGCTAAAAACCTAATAAATGGCATAAAAGCATCTAAAAACGTCCCTTTTGAACGGGTTTTATTTGGTTTGGGAATACGCTATGTGGGGGAAACGGTTGCGAAAAAGCTGGTCAAACATTACGCAACTATTGATGCTTTGGCGAAAGCCAGTGAAGAAGAATTGATTGTCGTAGATGAGATAGGCGGCCGCATCGCGGAAAGCGTGGTCAGCTTTTTTGCCCAGGAAAAGTCTATGGAAATTATCAACAGATTGAAAGACTACGGACTTCAACTGGAAATTGATCCAGAAATACTGGAAAATCAGAGTGATACTCTGGCAGGTAAAACCTTTGTGGTTTCGGGCGTTTTTGAGATGTCGCGAACCGATTTAAAAAAACTGATTGAAGATAATGGCGGAAAAGTTTCGGGATCTATTTCCTCAAAAACTTCCTACGTGGTAGCCGGCGAAAATATGGGTCCCGCAAAACTTGGAAAAGCGGAAGGTTTGGGGATTTCTATTATTTCTGAAGCTGATCTTTTGGGAATGGTTTCAATTAACAATGATCGATAAACAATTAACGATGTGATCATTCCGTACATTTTCAGACTGCTAGTTCAACGCGAAATTTTTTTCTATAGTTTAGAACTTTGGAAAAGTTGATTTCAAATTATTCTATTTTTAATCGATCGAAGCTTTAACAACTCATTTTTCTTTATTTTACTGTTTTTCTCATCCTGTGTAATAATCCCAAGCTAATTTTGAAATTTCTGAAATAATTTTTTCGTTAGATTCGGAAGTTTCCTTGGAATTGGCAATAAATACGCTGATGAAAATCAGTTCACCGCTAGGCAGTGTAATAACTCCAACATCATTTGTGGCGGCCGTAATTTCATTTTTTGTTCCAGATGTTCCTGTTTTATGCGCAACAACCGTATTTTTTGGTAATTTTCCTTTTAAACGATTACTTCCAGTCGTTGTTTCTCTCATAGCCTCCCAAAGAAATTCATGGGTTTCTGGAGAAAGCATTTGATCAGTATTGCTGTAAGCAGCAATTAATAATTTGTTAATTGCTGTCGGTGTAGCCCAGTTTTGGTACTGAATATTCCAGTCTTTATGCATTTCCTCCTCGTTGGCTTTGATTGAAATATTTCGAATATGATTAGCGGTCAAAAAACGTTGAACAGCGTCCGTTCCACCAATTAATTTCAATAAAATATCACAGCCTATATTATCACTTTGAGATACGGTATATTCAAGAATTTGTTTTATCGTCAATATAGTGCCATTAGGAAATTTTTCTTTAATAGGGCTCCAGGTATTAGCAGATAAGTCTTTCTTGGTTATTTCTATTTTTTGCTCCAAAGAAATTTTGCCATTATCTATTTCAGACAATACAGCTAACGCAATCGGAAACTTGAATACACTTTGTAGCGGGTAATGAAAATTATCATTAATTGTAAGAGTGTCCTTTAAATTATTTGAAATTATTGAAACTCCAATTTTGGCATTTTTAGTTTTTAATAAATGTTCAATATTTGTCTTTAAGTGCTCAATTTGAGCATTTGAATTAAGAACAACTAAAAAGCATACAAAGAACAGCATTCTTGAATTTTCAATTTTCATAAAATTATATTCCAATTTGTAAAACAGCAGTAAATACCAAATTTCAAACCTTGAGTACGTCAATAAAACCTACACTTGCAACTTTTAACCTGTAACTTGCAACAAATTATACCTTAATTAAAACCCCTTCACTTTCCGCTCTATTTGCCTCATCAAAGTAAAAATCAATTCGGCCCAAATTAATCCCTGCCCAACCTACTTGATTGATGAGTACTTCTTTGCCAACTTTGTTTTTTGCAATAACGGGTTTAGGTAAAAAAGTATGGGTGTGACCGCCAATGATGAGGTCAATATTCTGCGTTTTCGCCGCTAGGCCAAGGTCAGATATTTTATCAGATTCATATTGATAACCCAAATGCGATAGGCAGATCACGAGGTCGCAGTGTTTCTCGTTTTTTAAAATTTGTGTCATATCCTGAGCGCGTTCTACGGGATCTAGATATTTT
>JBBPYO010000164.1:0-5316 GCA_038199845.1 Flavobacteriales bacterium | reverse complement strand
TGCCCGTGTACAAGAAAGGAAGCAAGAACCAATATCAGTTGGTAGAGGCTGAAAAAGCATTGAAGAAAAAGGGAAGCTCAAAAGCATTACCCGATAAACCACGGCAGTCAATCTGGAAGGTCGCATTGCTAAGCTAAAGGAAATCCAACGGGGATGGCTGAACTATCTTCGCGGAACACGAATTGCTGGCAAATTGCGAGGCATTTATGGATGGCTCAGAAACCGGATCCGCTACTGCATATGGAACGATTTTAAGAAGCCCGAACATATAAGGAAAAACCTCATACGATTTGGTATTGACCAAGACCACGCTTATGCATGGAGCAGAAATCGAAAAGGTGGTCGGGCAACTGCACAGAGTCCTATATTAGGGACGACTATTATTCTAAAACGCTAAAAATGAGAGGTATCAATTACTGAGCGATGTCTACCTAGAACTCAACCCATCTTTTTATGAACCGACGTATTCGAGACCCTTACGTACGGTGGTGTGAGAGGACAGTCCGTTCTTAATTAGGAACGGATCCGTCTACTCGTTTGTGCGCTGTTTTTTCGCTCTAACTTTAATTACCTCTATAAGTTGAGTATCCAAATGCTGAAAGTGTAATTGGAACGTGATAATGGTTATCATCTTTCAATTCAAAAACTACTTCTATAAATGGATAAAAACTTTCTTGACCTAACAATTTAAAATAGGGTGCTGTGTAATAAGTTAGCTTATAGATTCCCTGGTTATTAACTCCATTCTCTATCTTTAAAAAATCATTAATTCTTCCATTTTTATCCGTTTGTTTTTCATCGATAGATTCCCATTTTCCTGAATTATCTTGTTTTGAAAGACTAATTTTTACATCTGTAGCAGGTTGACCTTGCGTTATATCTAAAATATGACTTGATAATTGATACTTTGATTCTTGAGCAAAAGTAAAGGTTGTAACAAATACTAATAGTGCTGATAATAAGAATGTGTTTTTCATAAAATTATTTTTAATTATTTATGTTTTTGAGACCAGCTTTTGCGATGCGAACATCTTCGCTACCGTGGGCACCACCTACACCAATACCACCTACAACTTTACCATTAATAGTAATAGGAATACCACCATCCAATATGAGTATGTTTTCATCTAAATAGCGGATATCTTCAGGAATAGAACCATCCTTAACTCCTTTAGCTATTTCAGCAGTTTCCCGTTTTTGGGAATTTGCGGTATATGCTTTTTTATAACTCGCCCTTATCGTATGTACACCAGCGTTATGATGTCTTTGAGCAGATAATGTTTGTCCTGATTGGTCAACCACGGTTATTGTTACATATAATCCATCTTTTTGGGCTTGCTCATATGCCTGCGCAACGATTTTGCTTGCCATTTCTCCTGTCAGTACTGGTTCTTGTTTATATTCCTTTTGTGCATATGTCATAGTAGAAATAAGCGTTAGAAGTATTAAATACGTTTTTTTCATTTCTTTTTTTATTTGTAAATGGTAAATCCGAGATTTTCAACAGCCTGTCTAGCAACATTATGATCATTAAGACCACCACCAGCTCCCGAAACACCAATACTTCCTATTACTTCTCCTTTTTGCCAAATAGGTACGCCTCCACCCAAAAGAAGAAGTTCTGGCAAAGTGTTCAGGTTTACTGCTGTGGAATCGGCAGAAGCTTTTTGCATTAATTCAAAACTTGGTGTTTTTGTAGAAAGAGCAGTATATGCTTTCCTGCGTGACGCTTCAGTATTGTGAGGTCCAACTTTATCTCCTCTAACAAGTAGAATGGTTATTCCGTCAGCATCGAGTATTGCTATTGAAACTTTTTTGTCTAAAGTGGAAGCTGATGCAAAAGCAAGTTTAGACAACTCAAATGCACCCTCTAATGTTAAGTTGTCAACGGACTTCACATAACTACTCTTTTTCAGTTGCGTTTTTTGAGTTTCAGTATCGTTCTGCCCAAAACTAAAGAGTGGAATCATTGCGAGAAATAAAAATATAGTTTTCATATAAAATTTGTTTCTGCAAAGCTAGTTGTCAAAATGAACAAAAAAGTTGTCCTATGTCAATGTTTTATAATTTCGATTTTATTCTACTTAAAGTAGATGGTGATATACCTAAATACGAAGCAACCATTTTATTTGAAATGTTTAGTAGTAATTGAGGTTGGCTCTTAATATATAAAGTCATTCTTACTTTTGAACGGTTTGCAAAAATTCTTCAGCAGGTTACTAGTCAGTAAATCTTGGTTGCGAAGTTTTCATCGAATGCAAAATATCTCGAATGTTCTAATTCGTCTTTCGAAAATAGTAAATAGACGAATGCAACCTTTATTTATAAAACAGTAACGATTAGATACGTCATTATAGTTAAGAAGTATTTCACGGTTTTTTAAATAGCGCACAACGTTTATGTGGAAGAATAGTTGTGATGGCAAATACTTAAAATAGAAACATTGACCAAGCCTTTGGAAATTCCGCAGGATTTTCTGAAGTGGGCGAGAACCAGGCAATTATTTTTAAAGGATATTGCCAAACGTTTTTTATGCTTCTAATATTGCTGAAATCAATGTCTTATACTTTTGAATATTTTTTTCAAATCTTCGATTTATGTCAAACCATAAAACAATTCCTATAATTAATAAAATTCATCCAACGATTAGCATATAAGAATTGTTTTATAGGGGCCAAAACAGTCCCTTATGGGCTGGGGTAAACCTTCGGCAAAAGCTTAGGGGAGTCCGCTCGGAGCCATAAGTAAGTCGCAAGGGTGGTAAGCGCAAGATTATATCTAAAGAAAGCTAGACTACAAAACCCGGTACTGAACCTTCGACAGACTCAGGATAAACCAAGCAGAAACCGTATATGAGGTATCTATGCACGGATAAGCAAGCAAACTTCGACGGAGCTCAGCGCATAGAATCATTGTAAAGTCCAAAGAATACCAAAAGTGCATTTATGTAGATACGGCAGGGATCCGGGAGGAAAGAAGATGCCATTATCCCGATTAAGATCTGGGCAAACCCTGGGGAGATCTCTATAACCACGGGTTGGTATAGTAGAGAAGTCTGCAGAAGTCATAGAAACCGACTACCTGATAGGTCGTTGAAGGACAGAACGATAATGGTCTTTAATGAACTAAGGAGTTGTTTTGCGTTGAAAGGTTATGTTGGTTTGACAGAATACTACAAGCAATAGGTTTCATTATCGAACCGCCGTATACGAGACTCGTACGTACGATGGTGTGAGAGGCGCCGTTCTTATTTAGCGACGGACCCGTCTACTCGATTAGCGGATGGCTTTATTTCGTCCGTTTTATTTTTGGCGGATTTTGTCGATTATCAAAAACATCTGCAATTTTTTATAAATCCGTTTTCTTCGTCAACAGAGTAAATTAATTTGTAATTTTTGAAAACAAAATAAGGATAAAGAATTTCTCTTTCTTTAAGCAATTCTTCTTCTTGTTCTATTAATTAAAGGATTGTCTAAATTCCAAAGGCGATTGATTGGTTTTAGTCTTAAATAATTTACTGAACGATTGTGAATGTTCAAAGCCTAATTCATAGGCGATTTCGCCTACCGTTAATTCTGTTGTTGATAATCTTTCTTTGGCTTTTTCAATTAACTTGTCGTGAATGTGCTGTTGCGTGCTTTGGCCTGTAAGGGTTTTAAGCAAACGGCTTAGATAACTTACAGAAACATTCAATGACTCAGAAACATACTGAACAGTTGGCAAACCTCTTTGAGTTACGGTAACATTCTTGAAGTAATCCAACAATAATTTTTCAAACTTATCAAGAATTTGATGATTGACTTTTTTGTGTGTGAGGAATTGACGATGATAAAAACGGTCGGCATAATTCAATAGCGTTTCCAAATGGGCTATGATGATGTCCTGGCTAAAATTGTCAATGTTTGCCTGATACTCTTGCTGAATGTTTTCAATAATTCCAATAATTGTTTTTTCTTCTTTCTCTGAAAGCATTAACGCTTCATTTACCGAATACTCAAAATACTCGTATTGCTTAATTTTATGTGCCAATGCAGTATTCCAAAGAAAATCGGGGTGAACAAGCAACACCCACCCCGATTGTTTTAATGCTGAATTTTCCTCGTTAGAAATACCAAAAACTTGATTGGGCGACATAAATGACATCATACCTTCATCATAATAATATTGGCCTTGCCCGTAGGTAACTTTGCCTTGACTAAAAACTCTTTTAAGGGCTATGACATAAAAATCCAACGCCAAATTCATTGGTTCATCAGCGTACCAATGTTGAACGTTTTCAATATCAATAACACTGATTAAATGATGTTCAGGTTTTGGTAAACCCCTAAATTGATGAAATACGGTTATGGTTTTAATACGTCTTGTCATTTCAGTTTTCTTTTCTCACTTCTAATATGAATTTTCCACGAATGTGGTCGGTTTCACTTTCCTCGTGTGCTTCGGCAACTTGTTCTAAAGAATACACTTTTCCTATAGTGACTTTTACTTTGCCTTCGTTAATCCACTGCGTAAATTGATTTAGCCATGTCAAGTGATTTGTTTGTGCAGCAAGAAATACTCCTTTGACATTCTTTTTCTCCATTGCTTTTTTAACTGCCTCGTCAAAAGGGAAGTCCACATTAGCACTTACAAAAATTCCGCCTTTTTTTAATACACGTATACTCTTTAACCTTTCCTTTTTATCCCTAACTGATGAAGCCTCAAATACAACATCAATATCTTGCAATAACGCTTCAAATGATTCTGTTTTATAGTCAATCACTTCATCCGCGCCAAGTTGCTTTACAAATTCTTGATTATCCGTAGAAGCACTGCCAATAACATAGGCACCTTTTATTTTTGCAAATTGCACTGCAAAATTTCCTACGCTGCATGATGCACCTTGAATAAAAATTCGTTGTTCTGCTTCCAGTTTTCCAAGGTCAAAAATTGAATTAGCTGCTACAAGCCCCGTTAATGGAATCGCGGCAGCCTCATTGAAAGAGAGACTTTGGGGTTTCAACGCAAATTGGCTTGCCTTTGCTGCCACACATTCTGCATAGCTACCGTTGCCTGGAAAATTAGGAACACCATATACTTCATCCCCTTTTTTGAAATTTGTAACGTTTCTCCCGATTTCTTCTACAATGCCTGATACATCCCATCCTAAAATTAAGGGCAACTTTAAATAAGGTCGCAATACGTCGTTGCCGCCTTCACGAACTACACTGTCCACAGGGTTCACACCGCCTGCATAAACCTTTAATAAAATTTCATCTACTGCTGGAACAGGACGTTCTATTTCTTCAATTTTCAATACGTTCGTGCCGCCAAATT
>JBBPYO010000163.1:0-2866 GCA_038199845.1 Flavobacteriales bacterium | reverse complement strand
TGAGGAGTCGGGATTTCTTTTTCTATAATGTCAAAATCGGCTCCCGCTTTAGGTACTTGAATTGCTTTCATGCTCTTTTTTTTATTTGACCTGAAATTACGAAAACCGTGCTCGTTTCAGCGTGAATAAAAGGTTAAACAAATAACTGTATATTGTAAACTTTATAAAGTATGCCGTTTCTTCGGAAGAACATTGTACAATTTACAGTATAAAGATTTTTACTACAGTTTTTCACAGTGAGAGATAGATAAAGAAGAACGCCATTCCATTGTTCATAGCGTGCAGCGCCATTGCCCAAGGGAGATTTTGATTGTTGATCTTTACCCAGCCTATCATAAAACCGGCCAGAATACGTGGGAGTATCAATAAGAAAAGAGCAAGGTTTATGGTAAAATGATCCACATAATTGGTGATGTGCACAAAGCCAAAAACCAGTGAGGTGATGATCCAGATCAAAAACTCATTACGATTCAACCAATTTCTTACGGTTAATGTGCGCTCTCGCGGAATCAATTGCTGGCCAATATAAACCACGGTAAATAGAAAAACGGCCGTAAATCCCAATTTTAGACTCCAGTGAACATTTAATGGAACAAAGCGCAGCAGGAAAAAAACCGGCCAGATCGCGATAAAAAGTATCAGTTCTATATGTGAGGGCTTTAGGAGCGAGCGGAACATTATCTCTTCAATAACCGGGGCGACGATAACAATCATGATCACGGCACGCAATGGACTTTCGGCCAGCATTTCGATAAGGAAACTTTGTTCGTAGGAAGAGGTATCCAAATCAGGAAAGAGGTTGTGAAGCACCGTGGAAAGTAAACCGTAAACTAAATACAGTCCTACGAGGTAGAAAAAGCCGCGTAGGAGAATCACTAATTTATCGGGTAGGTTCATGGGTTTTTCGGAAACATTGGCAAGGTACGAAACGGCGATATAGTTGAACATACCTTTTTAGGGTTTAAATAATGGAAATAAATAAGAATAAATAGAACAATTTGTCGTTAATACTGGTCGATTTTGTTTGATTTTAGCCGAAAAATGAATCGTTCTTCATCTTGTATTTCAATTTTAGATTCTACTTTTTGCGAAAGCGAGAAAACTAAGATTGGCAAAAAAACTGCCAACCTGTCACAACGTTTCCACTGGCACAAAGATTGACCTTTACGTAATGAAAAAAATTAATAACAATTAAAACTATATATAAAGATGAGTAAGATCATAGGAATTGACTTGGGTACTACCAACTCCTGTGTTGCCGTAATGGAAGGTAACGAGCCGGTAGTAATACCAAACGCAGAAGGTAAAAGAACAACCCCATCAGTTATTGCCTTTGTTGAAGGAGGTGAGATTAAAGTGGGAGATCCTGCAAAGCGTCAGGCCGTAACAAACCCTCAGAAAACCGTTGCGTCTATCAAGCGTTATATGGGTAATAAATTTTCTGAATCTAAAGGGGAATCAGAACGTTCTGCTTACAAAGTGGTAAAAGGTGATAATGATACTGCCCGTGTTGACATAGACGGCAGAATGTATACGCCACAGGAATTAAGTGCGATGATTCTTCAAAAAATGAAGAAGACTGCTGAAGATTATCTTGGGCAGCCAGTAACGCGTGCCGTAATTACGGTGCCAGCTTACTTTAACGACAGTCAGCGTCACGCCACAAAAGAAGCTGGTGAGATTGCAGGACTTAAAGTAGAACGTATCATTAATGAGCCTACAGCGGCTGCATTAGCATACGGACTTGATAAAAAAGATACTGACCAAAAAATAGTTGTATTTGACTTTGGTGGTGGTACACATGATGTTTCTATCCTAGAATTAGGTGACGGCGTTTTTGAAGTACTTGCTACAGATGGTGATACACACTTAGGTGGTGATGATGTGGATAACAAAATCATTGACTGGTTAGCAGACGAGTTTAAGAAAGATGAAGACCTGGACCTTAAAAAAGATCCTATGGCGCTTCAACGTCTTAAAGAAGCTGCTGAAAAAGCAAAAATTGAGCTTTCTTCTGCTTCTCAAACCGAAATTAACCTGCCTTATGTAACGGCTACTGCTAGTGGACCAAAACACTTGGTACGCACCTTGACCCGTTCTAAATTTGAGCAATTAATTGACGATCTAGTAAAAAGAACGATCGCTCCATGTGAAACAGCACTTAAAGCTGCCGGACTTTCAAAAAGTGATATCGATGAGATTATTCTTGTAGGTGGTTCTACCCGAATCCCGGCTGTACAAGAAGCTGTTGAGAAATTCTTTGGCAAAAAGCCAAGTAAAGGTGTAAATCCAGATGAGGTAGTTGCCGTAGGTGCTGCAATTCAAGGTGGTGTATTGACCGGTGACGTTAAAGATGTATTGCTTCTTGATGTTACGCCACTTTCTCTAGGTATTGAAACCATGGGAGGTGTAATGACTAAATTGATCGAATCCAACACAACGATACCTACTAAAAAATCACAGGTATTCTCAACTGCAGCGGATAATCAACCAAGCGTAGAGATTCACGTATTGCAAGGTGAACGCCCAATGGCAAATGATAACAATACGATAGGTCGTTTCCATTTAGACGGTATTCCACCATCTCAGCGCGGTACGCCACAGATTGAAGTGACTTTTGATATAGATGCCAATGGTATCATCAAGGTTTCCGCAACGGATAAGGCTACGAGCAAAACTCAGGACATTCGTATTGAAGCTTCTTCTGGCTTGACCGAAGAAGAAATCAAAAAAATGAAATCTGAAGCTGAAGCAAATGCTGAAAGCGACAAGAAAGCCAAGGAAACTGCCGAAACGCTGAATGAAGCAGACGGTATGATTTTCCAGACCGAAAAGCAACTTAAAGAATTTGGTGATAAATTATCTG
>JBBPYO010000162.1:0-2211 GCA_038199845.1 Flavobacteriales bacterium | reverse complement strand
AGAAAGGTTAAAATAGGAATGCTGCGTTAGGTTCAGCACTGTTTTTTTATCGGTCGTAGCCTGGTAATTTACTTCAAGACTGTTGTCATTTTTCAAGGTATAGGTCACGGTCGTTTTTAACGTTCCGGGGTAACCCATTTCCATATCGTTGCTGATGTAGGTAAGTTTTAAAGCAGCATTGTCGCTGTTTTTCGGCATTTCTTCAATCTGCCAAAAAACCTTATCAAAACCTTTGTCACCACCGTGAAGACTATTGGGGCCATCGTTTACCGGCAGTTGATATTCCTTGCCATCCAGCGAGAATTTACCATTCGCGATCCTGTTTCCATAACGGCCAATGAGCGCTCCAAAATAAGGATTGTTCTCTTCATACTGAGAAAGCGAATCAAAACCGATCACCACATCCTCAAATTTCCCATCTTTATCGGGAGCCATTAAATGCGTGATTCGCCCGCCGTAATTAATGACCGAAACTTCCATTCCCTTTTCGTTTTTAAGGGTATATTCAGTTATTTCCTGTCCGTCAGACATTGTTCCGAAAGCTGATTTTTCCATGGAAAGTCCTTCCTTTTCCACCGATTTTTCGGTGTTTTCAGTCGGTTTTTGCTTGTTTTCACCTTTACAGTTTACAGCAATACCAGAAATAGCCAGTATAAATAGACTGAGCAGTAAGTGATTGTATTTTTTCATAATTTAAAAATTTTCGGTTTACATTCCATTTTGAAAAAGGTGATAATAGGCCTCGTTTGCATGCAGTTTATCTTTAAAGTCACGCACCCGCGTCTGTTCATCGATTACCAAAAGTTCGATACCGGCAATTTCAGCAAAATCTTCCATAAACTCAGTGGTTATCGCTTGACTGTAAACGGTATGGTGTGCACCGCCTGCAAGAATCCATGTTGTGGCCGCAATATCTAGATTGGGTTTACAATCCCAAAGTACACGCGCAACAGGTAAATTAGGTAATTTTTCTTGAGGTTTTACGGCTTCCACTTCGTTAACGATTAGACGGAAACGGTTGCCCATATCTATGAGCGAAGCATTAATGGCATTTCCGGCAGGCGAATTGAACACTAAGCGCACCGGATCTTCTTTCCCTCCTATTCCTAATGGATTTACGATACACGTAGGTTTCGCATCAGCAATCGTTGGACAGATTTCAAGCATGTGCGAACCCAGCACATACGATTTTTCGGGAGTAAAATGGTAAGTGTAGTCTTCCATGAAGGAAGTACCGCCGTCCAAACCGATTGCCATTACTTTCATCGCGCGGGTAAGCGCAGCAGTTTTCCAGTCGCCCTCACCGCCAAAACCGTACCCGTCTGCCATAAGGCGCTGGGTTGCGAGACCCGGTAATTGCTTGAGTTCGCCGAGGTTTTCAAACGTATCTGTAAACGCTCCAAATCCACCTTCTTCTAGAAAAGCGCGCAGACCGAGTTCTATTTTGGCAGCATCCACGAGCGATTGACGCTTGTCTCCGCCTTCTTTTAAGTTTTCACCTAAAGTATATTCAGTTTCATAGGTTTTCAGCAATGCATCAAGATCGGCATCTTTGATTTCATTGATTTTTTTGACCACATCAGAAGAATCAAAACCGTTTACGGTAAAGCCAAAACGCAGCTGCGCTTCCACCTTATCGCCTTCGGTCACCGCCACTTCGCGCATATTATCACCTATACGTACAACTTTTAGGTTTTGAAATTCATTCCAGCCCAAAGCCACACGGCTAAAAACACCAAGTTTTGTCTGTACGCGCTCGCTTTCCCAATGGCCAACAACCACTTTGCGCGGTTTACGCATGCGCGTCATCATAAAACCAAACTCACGATCACCGTGTGCAGACTGGTTCAGGTTCATGAAATCCATGTCGATTTTGTCCCATGGAATTTCTGCATTGAACTGCGTGTGCAGGTGGCAAAGTGGCTTTTTGATCAAGCTCAGACCTTTGATCCACATTTTTGCCGGTGAAAACGTATGCATCCATAAAATAACGCCGATACAGTTTTTATTTCCGTTGGCCTCCAGACATACATCAGTGATCTCATTGGGTTTTGTAACCAGATCTTTACAGACCAATTTCACCGGTAAATGTGCCGATTTATTGAGGTTTTCGGTGATTTTCTGGGCGTGTTCGGTCACTTTTTGAAGTGCTTCCTCGCCGTAAAGATGTTGACTTCCGGTGACAAACCAGACTTCGTACTGATCAATATT
>JBBPYO010000161.1:0-4989 GCA_038199845.1 Flavobacteriales bacterium | reverse complement strand
CCTACGATGGGAAGTAAATGATGTTCACAGGTAGAATAAAGGGTAATGTTTTTTTCAACTAACATTTCCCCGTATTGATAAGGATTTGCGAAAGTAGACGCTCGCGGCTTATTTTGCGGGTTTAGGCCGCCAAATATTTCATTCACAAACATTTTTGCTACGCGGTTTGGAGTTCCTGCGAGACTGTCATCAGTGAGATCAAGGCCTAATGTGTCCATGATTTCATACACATTTTTCTTAATGCGCTCTATTTTTTCACTATCGCTTAATTCGAAAGCTCCTACGCGCATAGGTGTTTGTGCAGCTGTTGCCTGGTGGCTATCTCCTAGGACCTCTTCTGCTTCCAGCATTTGTTTATTTGTAAGTGTGCTCATTGTAAATTGATATAATCTGAATCTTTAAAGGCCCGCAAAGGTAAACATTTAACATCATAAAAGATTGTATAAAACAACCTTAACAATAGTTACCGAAGCAGGCTATTAAATTAAAAATTGAAAATTTTTCAGATGATTTCTAAAGGATCAAAGTTTAAAACTCAAGGTAGCTGTGAAGTTGGAATTAACCCGATCAATAAATGCAGTATTTGTAAAATTGCCTTCATAAAGACGTGGGTTCGTTTCTTGGGAAGCGCGTGCATATGCAATATCTAATCGCGCAGCGCCGAAAGAATATCCCAGGCCGGTAGAGAAACTACTTATATCACCCTGAGCGAAATTATCTTCATAAGGACTTGTCTCAAAACGGTAACCTCCACGAAAACTCCATACGCCAACTCTATATTCACCACCCAATCTGTAGGTCGAAACTGCTGCAAGTTCATTGGAAATATTTTCATTCTGTCCATCAAAATCTGAAACTGAATTATTTTTGAACTCAATATTAGAATAATCCTGATAACTATAATCGAAGCTCAAAAAGCCAATATTATTAAAAATATAGGCGATGCTGCCATTGGCACGCGAAGGAGTTTTCAGATCATATCGTTCAAACACATTAACGATATTCGGTGATACAACGTATACACCAGCAGTACCATTACTAGATAGACTTTGTCTGGTTTTTTCTTCTATGGAAAACCAGGTGGGCGAGTCATAGCTGGCGCCGAGTCTCCAGCTAGGGGAAACCTTATAAATACCGCCCAACTGAAAACTAAATCCATTGCCCAATGCCTCAAGATTATTTTCAAAAGTTAAGCTTTTAATACCGCTGCCTACATTGTCATTATCTTCAAAAAACAAGGTCTGTACTTCGTAATCTATAAAATGAGAGTTCAGGTTAAGGCCTAAATAAAGATTTTCACCATATTGAGTTGCCACGTTAAAATTGATCTTGCCATTATATCCTGTAGAAGTATAGTTATATTCTTGATCAAAATCTCCGTTAGCTATATTTGATTTATAAGCGGTGTTGTCATCGGTGTCTTCAACGGGATTTATAACGAAAGCCTGGTAGCCCAAGAATCCCTGCTGTGCTTGGTATCCCAGATCTTGACCTATATTAAAATAAGCATCTTCAGTTGTTTCGCCATCCAAAACACTCAGATCGGCTAACGTAAACCCTTGCGCATTGCCCAGAAAGTAATTTGAAATGGAAGTGTTGCTGATTCCAGAAGCAATATAGCTATCGTCAAAATCCTGAATACGATCATAATTGACCGAAAAACTCAGCTTTTTCCATGGAGATTGGGTGTTATAATTATCAAGAACAAAAACACCACCCAGTTGATTAAAGCTGAATTGATTATCATCTATACTTGCGATTCCATTAAAATAATAGCCGTCATTATTATAAGCATCAATTGTACCGGTGATACTGGCAAAACTTTCAGTGAATATTGCCGATCCAGCAGGGTTGTTGTTAAGTCCTGAAAGATCGCCGCCCAATGCTCCAAAAGCCCCACTCACAGAATTATAACGAGCGGTACCTACTATGTTCTGTTTAGTGTAGCGCACTGCGTCATAAACGGTCTGTGCTTTTGTTTTTGATGGGCATAAACCGCCGATAAATAATACTAAAAGGAATATTTTTTTCATTTAAAAAAGCGTCATTAATGAGGTAAAATCGGTTAAAATGAACTGAAAAACCGATTAATTTAGATAAAAATGTATATCGATGTTTTTTACAAACATTCCGAAACGAAAATATTGGTTTTAAGTTAATCTTATTAATGATTATACCTAAAACCAATATTGTCAATTTTGATTAGCGTCCACCGCCTCTGCTGCTCCGTGAAGTACCCCCTGAACTACGGGAAGAACTACCAGAACTTTTTGTGGCGCCACTATTTCCAGAACTTCTGGAGCTGCTGCTCCTTGAATAGGAAGAAGGTGCAGGCGAACTGGATCTCGCGTTACTGCTTCTGGAGTACGTATTATTACTTCGTGTAGAACGGCTAGGCATATTAGCATTGGATTGTGATGAACTTCTTCTGCTAGAAGCATTTGAATTGTAAATGCTGTTTCGGCTTGTTGAGGCGGTGTTGCTTCTTGAAGATCTTTGCGTATTTATGCCAACATTATTTCTGCTATAGGTGCGTCTTGATCTTGAATTATCTGAACTGGCCGTTGAACTTCGTGATGATCTTGTACTAGAATAATTAGCGTTGCTCCTTCTTATATTATTCGACGCATTCAAATCTGAACTACCTCTGCTTCTGCGATTATCTGAACGCGCACCACGATTATAGGCATAGTTATTATAATTATTTCTATTATAGTATCCATGATGATTTCCATAATAACCACCGTAATAAGGATTTATTCCGGCAAAACCATAACCGCCATATCCATAATAAGGATAGCCAAAACCGCCACCGTAAGGAAAACCTCCATAGAAACCGCCGTAACCAAAACCACCACCGTAACCGTAACCTCCGCCATATCCATATCCGCCATATCCATAAGGTGAACCACCCCAAAAATTATTGTAAAAACCTCCATAACCCCACCCAAAATTATTGGATGGGTAAATGTTGACAATTACCTCATCATAGGTAGATCCCCATGCAGGCTGACCGTTATATCCTCCACGCTCTTCCTGTACAACGGCTTCGTCATCATAAGTACCGGTGGAGGAATAAGAGTCCACATCTGTGAAAATAATTCCTTCATCGTTGGCTTGTTGCACCTGCTCGGCTCCCTGACCAAAATAATTTGAATAATAACCAGCATCTTGGGATGAAGCTTGTTGCTGTGCTACACTATTACGCTGGGTCTCTTGAGGTATTGCAGTACTTCTTCCATAGACTCCGTCATCATAAGAAGCATACTGAAAAGACCCACATGATGCAAGAGTTAATAGTCCTATCACCAGTAATGCCGGCCTAACGCCAATTTCTTTTATTTGTGCTATATGTCGCATATACGCCTGTATTTAATTGTTGTGATTGTAAATTTAACTAGTTTTGCCCTTTTAAGCTAATTAAACTATTAAGATAAACAATAACTAGCTCTTTTACAATAAATAAGAGCAATAGTTATGCCAAAATAATGTATATGGGAAAGAACTTAACCACGCGTGAAGAAGATTATTCTAAGTGGTACAACGAGCTGGTTGTCAAAGCAGATCTTGCCGAAAACTCAGGCGTAAGAGGGTGTATGGTGATTAAACCTTATGGTTATGCGATCTGGGAGAAAATGCAGGCAGAACTAGACCGTATGTTTAAGGAAACCGGACATCAGAATGCTTATTTTCCGCTTTTTATTCCAAAGTCTTATTTTAGTAAAGAGGCGAGCCATGTGGATGGCTTTGCTAAGGAATGTGCTGTGGTTACCCATTACAGACTCAAAACTGATGAGGACGGAAGCATTATCGTAGATCCCGAAGCAAAACTGGAAGAGGAACTTATCGTGCGACCTACTTCAGAAACTATTATCTGGGATACTTACCGCAAGTGGGTGCAATCTTACCGCGACCTGCCCTTGCTCATTAATCAGTGGGCGAATGTAGTGCGCTGGGAAATGCGTACGCGGCTGTTTTTGCGTACTACCGAATTTTTGTGGCAAGAAGGGCACACTGCCCATGAGACTAAAGCAGAGGCCTTGACTGAAGCTCAACTCATGATGAAGGTCTATGCTGATTTTGTCGAACATTTTATGGCAATCCCCGTGATCAAGGGTACAAAAACTGAAAGTGAACGTTTTGCAGGGGCTTTGGAAACGTATTGCATTGAAGCGTTAATGCAAGATGGAAAGGCCTTGCAGGCTGGTACATCCCACTTTTTAGGTCAGAATTTTGCCAAAGCTTTTGATGTGAAATTTACTTCAAAAGAAGGAACACAGGAGTACGTCTGGGCAACTTCCTGGGGAGTTTCAACGCGTTTAATGGGGGCGCTTGTGATGACACACAGTGATGATAATGGACTTGTGCTTCCTCCTAATCTTGCGCCTATTCAAGTGGTGATCGTGCCTATTTACAGGGGTGAAGAGCAGCTGGAATCAATATCACAAGTTGCAGGAGAAATTAAGCGTGAACTTGAGATGCACGGGGTTTCTGTGAAATTTGATGATCGTGATACGTTCAAGCCAGGATGGAAATTTAATGAATATGAACTTAAGGGAGTGCCTTTACGAATAGCGATAGGACCACGTGATCTTGAAAAACGTACCGTAGAAATTGCCAGGAGAGATACACTTAGCAAAGAAATTGTTTCCAAAGAAAATGTGGTTGACCGCGTACGGGAACTGCTTGGAGAAATGCAAAAAAGCCTTTATGCTAAGGCGCTCAATTATCAACAGGAACATATTACTCCAGTTGATGATTATGACACCTTTAAAGAGGTCTTGAAGAGCAAGGGTGGATTTATCAGTGCCTTCTGGGACGGTACCTCAGAGACCGAAGAAAGAATCAAGAAGGAAACCAAGGCGACAATACGTTGTATTCCTCTTGATGCTAAAGAAGAAGAAGAAGGAGTCTGTGTTTATAGCGGTAAGCCAGCGTCAAAACGTGTGTTGTTTGCCAAGGCTTATTAATTTTTTTTTAAAAAAGTTT
>JBBPYO010000160.1:0-4571 GCA_038199845.1 Flavobacteriales bacterium | reverse complement strand
ATATTTTTTATTGTCCTCATTTTATTCAGTTCAATAAAAATCCTTAAAGAGTATGAACGCGCGGTTGTATTTCGATTGGGAAGAGTTACAAAAGGTGGAAGCAAGGGACCGGGCCTTATCATCCTTATTCCCTTTATTGATCAGATGAAAAAAGTGACCTTACGGACAATTGTACACGATGTACCGACCCAAGATATCATTTCTCTGGATAATGTCACATTGAAAGTAAATGCGGTTGTCTATTTCCGAGTAGTTGATGCTGAAAAAGCGACCATTGAAGTAGAAGATTATTTTTATGCCACATCACAGCTTTCCCAGACCATTCTCCGTAGCGTTTTAGGACAATCTGAACTAGATGACATTCTTTCTAAACGGGATAAATTGAATTTACAGTTGCAAGAAATTATCGATGCACATACCGGCCCCTGGGGCGTTAAGGTTTCTACTGTGGAAATAAAACAAGTAGATTTACCACAGGAGATGCAGCGAGCAATGGCAAGACAGGCCGAGGCGGAAAGATACAGAAGGGCAAAAGTAATTGCCGCAGAAGGAGAATTTCAAGCTTCTCAAAAACTGGCTGATGCCGCAGAAGTACTTTCTAGCCAACCTAGTGCTTTGACACTTCGTTATCTGCAAACCTTAACTGAAATTGCAGCTGAAAATAACTCAACTACCATTTTCCCCATTCCTATTGATCTTTTTAAACCTTTTATGGAAAATATGGCGAAGGATCCTGATGTGATCAAAAAACTAACGAGTCAAAAGAAGACCGATTCGGAGACAACGGAAGATAAGGGGAAGTCGGTTTAATCTAGGGCACCATAATTAACCCAGCTTCGGTCGTTAACATTTCCTTTTTTCAAACTACTTTGCATGCCATTCGTTCTTAGGTATAATTTTTAGATGGTGGTCAGAATACTAATTTAGCGGCGCTAGATTCCGTTTTAGATGCTGTGCTAAATAAAAATATCTAAATCTGCTTTAACGAATTTAAATAGGCACAAAACATCCTTGGAAATGAAACTGGATTTAGAAAAATTCAATACAACGGCCTAATAAAAATAGTTGTGCTTTTTTAGCAACTCAGGTCTGTTTTAAAAGCATATTAAAACGACCAATCATTATTCTATCTTTGCACCTTTAAACACAAGATGCCTTTTACGCTCCTTTCTTCCCCTTTACAGGGTTTTACAGATTTCCGGTTTCGCAATGCTTTCCATAAGTACTTTGGTGGTATTGACACGTTTTATGCTCCCTATATCAGGCTCAATGGAAAGTTGAAAATAAAGCAATCGTATCAAAACGATTTATTACCTGAGAACAACACTACGTTAGAAGTGATTCCGCAAGTGATGACTAACGATGCTGAGGAGTTTATTTATGTTGCTAAATATGTGCAAAGTTTAGGCTATAAAGAATTGAACTGGAATTTAGGTTGCCCCTACCCGATGGTTACTAAATCTGGTATGGGCTCTGGCTTAATTTGCAACCCTGTACGTATTAACGAGATTTTACATAAAGCCCATAACGAAACCGATATCCTGGTTTCTATGAAAATGAGAATGGGATATGATCACGCGGAAGAAATTCTAAATGCTTTTCCTGTTTTAGATCAATATCCGCTAAAAAATATTGCTATTCATGCCAGAATAGGAAAACAACTTTATAAAGGCCCGGTAGATCTAGATGCTTTTGAGAAATGCATCAGCAGCACAAAACATAAACTGTACTATAACGGAGATATTACCAGTGTTTCTGCTTTTCGCGATATCCAAAAACGCTTTCCAAGTATCGATCACTTTATGATAGGCCGCGGCTTAATTGCCGATCCTTTTTTACCGAGTATGATAAAAATTAACTCTACTGAATATCCAAAAAACCGTTGGGCTATTTTTTCAGAATTTCATGATACTATTTACCAGCAATATGACGAATATCTTTCTGGGCCAACGCCTATAAAGATGAAAATGCTGGGTTTCTGGGAATTCTTTTCTCAAGCTACCTCAAATCCTCATAAAACTTACAAAGCCATTAAAAAAGCGGCAAATCCCATAAAATATAGACAAGCGGTCAAACAGATTTTAAATACGGAAATGAAATTGGATGGTTCGATCTAGAATCGGAATACTTCCAAAAAGCAGGCTCAAAAAACCGATTTTAAGCCGTAAGAATGGCGTTTTTAACCCTGTTTTCAGATAAAAAACCTTTGATTAAATCTTTGGAATGGCTGCCTTTTAGAACAGGGAAATCAAACCAATTTTGTAAGTCTTTCTCATAGCCTGCGTTATTTAAATAATTATGCAAGGCCAGGTTTAATCCCTTTGTATATTTACGATGATCGGCTCCTTGAAGATCTGTGTGATATAAATCATTTTGTGCAAATCCTTCAAAAATAGGTCCGGTAACTTCTATTCCAAATTCTTCAGGATTCTTACCTATTGGGCTGTGAACGGTAGTTGTAAAAAGATGCCAAAATGCAGATTGAATACAGTTACTTTCAAACAGTTGGCGTACAATCTCAAGTGCATCAATGGTTTCTTGTTCCGTCTGGGTTGGGAAACCATACATAAGATACGCATGGACCATGATGTTGTTTTGCGAAAAATGGTTGGTCACCCGTGTAACTTGCGCTATATCAACGCCCTTTTTCATTTTAAGCAACAACCGGTCTGAAGCCACTTCCAGTCCGCCGGTTACCGCAATACAACCCGATTTTGCCATCAGTTCGCACAATTCAAAATCGAATGTTTTTTCAAACCGAATATTTGTCCACCACGTGATCGTCAGGTTGCGTTTGATCAATTCATTTGATAAAGCACGCAACATTTTTGGGGGCGCTGCTTCATCCACGAAGTGGAAACCGGTAATACCGGTATCGCTGATTATTTTTTCAATTTTATCTACTAAGGCGGTTGCCGTTGTGTTTTGGTAATTCCCTATATAATCTAATGTTACATCACAAAACGAACATTGTTTCCAATAACAACCGTGAGAAATGGTCAATTTATTCCATCTAAAATCCGTCCACATCCGGTGCATGGGATTTACGACATCCAGAAAAGAAACATATTTATTAAAAGGCAGGCCGGAATAATCTGGTGCAGGTAAATTTTTATGATGGTAAATAGTATTTGGAATTTTATTCTTGTAAACGACTAGGTCATTTTCCAGCACAAAAGTTCTTTCCAGTTCATCCAGACCAATTGTACCCTCAAGATAACTCACCATTTTTAGCAAAGGACCTTCTCCATCGTCAAGGGAAATAAAATCAACAAATTCAAAGATCCGAGGATCGCTAAGAGAACGTAGTTCTGTATTACAATAACCGCCACCAAAAGCAATATGAATATCTGGAAAAAGCTGTTTAATAAATTGCGAACAGCGCAGCGCTGCAAATAAATTCCCGGGAAATGGAATTGTAAAGCAGACTAATTCAGGCTTCTGCTCTTCAATCTGGGCCACCAGAAGATCTAGCATTTCCTCTTCAATAAGCGTGGGCTGATAACTTAAAAATGCATCTATTTGATCAAAACTACTTGCTGCAGTGGCAATTTGCTCCGCGTATTTAGTGAATGCAAAAAATTCATCTACATTGGCTTGAATAAAATCACCTATTTCCTCAATAAAAAGTGTTCCGTAATGCTTTGCTTTATCTATTATCCCCGGTTCGCCGGCTTCCCACTTGATTTTAGTATTAACGTTTACCAGACGATGTCCTACCGGCAAAAAACCCGTTTTCAAAATTTTTCTTGCAGTTTCAAGATCCTGACTTTGAAGAAAAGCAATAACCACATCAACCCGTGAAATATAAAGTTCTTTTAGCTTGCTGAGCTTGGGATATTGAAAATTCTCCAGCGCTTCTGCTTCCTCAAAAACAGCACGCAGAAAATCACCTGTAAAAACAGTAGTAAATAACTCAATACTCAGATCAAAATGGGAAACAGATATCTGGTGCGTTTCTAAAAAGCCTTTGAGGTAAGCAGTTGCGGGATACGCTGTATTTAACTGTGTAAAGGGTGGCGTAATAAAAAGAATCTTAGGTCGCATGCTGCAAAGATAGAATTCTCTAAAATGAAATTAATTGAATTTAGTGTTCTTTTATAAGTAGAAAAACATAATTGCAAGCGCTCCGGAGGTATGATTATCAGAATCAGAATCGCAAAAAATACCGATATGAGTAACTCAAAATAATTTAAGCGCAAAACAAAAATGATCAACCTACTACAGAATAAAACGCCCCAAAACATTTTACATGAGACTCTTAGAAATTTAAAAAACTAAATTAAGAAAATATCACATGATATTTTTAACTGCAATTTTAAAAAGGAAATGGTTTATTGAGTAAATTAGAGTGTAAAATATACGGGATGTTTTAAAATTCTTAAACTAATTTTCAAAAATTCAGAACATGAAAAGAAAAGGATTTTTTGCAGCACTTCTTACAGTCACAATAATACCTTTTTGTTCATTTTTATCAATCGGAAAAACTTCAGAAAGGAAAGCCAAGGGTTTTAAAATCAATGCAGGTGAAGGCCGAATTCATGGTCATTTAAAACTGAATGGAGTAAATT
>JBBPYO010000159.1:0-8172 GCA_038199845.1 Flavobacteriales bacterium | reverse complement strand
CTCGATTTCAAGGATCAGAATAACCGGGAGGAAAAGCAACTTGCCTGTATGAATCCCATTTTACCCAAACATATGGAAGAACATCTGGATGCAGATGCCTTTGTGTTTGTGCCCATTACTGATTTTGAAATTTCCCTGAGCACCCTGCGCGCCATTAAAGAAAAAAGCAAAGGGATTATCGTTTTTGATGCCCACGGCGCCACAACCGCAATGGATGTTACCGGGAAACGCCACCGCAAGTTTTGGGTAGATCGTGATGAATGGTTGCCTTACATCGATGTACTTAAAATGAACTTGGAAGAATCGCAATGCATGTGGTTTTCTAGGGAATATGATCACGATATCCCTTCTATATATGACGAAAACCACACTGCACACTTGGAAGAACTCGCTAAGCATGTCTTAGATCAAGGCGTTACTTATTTTTATGTAACAATGGATTCCCGCGGTTGTATTTTATACCAACGTAAAAATGGAAAAACCGTTAAAGACTGGATAGAATCTGTACCCGTAGGAAATGTGGTTGATACTACGGGATGTGGGGACTCTTTTGCTGGCGGACTAGCATACGGCTTTGCACGTTACAACGATCCCATAAAAGCGGGACAGTTTGCCAATATCCTTGGTGCAAGACGTACGCAAGGTAAGGATTGGGATGTATTTAAGGATGCTGAGGAGACTGAGAAGATTCGGGTTGAGGTTTATGAGAAAGGGTGATTTTTACTTAAGTTCTACCTAAACCTGAGTCTGGATACTGATACTTATGAATTGAAAATGTCCATTTCGAGTGGTTTTGATAAAAAACGAATCGAAAAAGAGCGTGTTCAAATGAAAAGCTAGGCTCTTGACCTGTTTAACATTATTAGTAGTCGAAGCAACCCTGTTTCTTGACTTGGATTCCCGTTATAAGGAAGAATTCATGCAATTTGCTTTTGCAATTCTTCAAAATAAGTAAAAGCGCCTAGCAAGCGGCTGCCATACCAACTGAAATATTCTCCATCCACCAGCAAAATTTGGGCTTTTGTGTGTTCCGAAATCTCATCAATGTGTTTTTTATTAAAGGGAAACGGCTCTGAAGAAAGCAGAATAAGATCTGCTTTAGCCAATTCTTTCAATTCTACTTCTGGATAACGCCCTTCGTGATTGATGAACATATTTTCTAGACCGTTTATATCTAACAGAAAATTGATAAACGTATCTTTTCCGGCGACCATATATGGCTTTTTCCAGATCACGTAGGCAACCTTTTGAGAATTTGTGCTTTTTACGCTATCGCGAAAATTTGCCGCTTTTTGTTTAATGTTTTCTACCATAAGCGTGGCTTTTGGCATTACTTCAAAAAGGTTTCCATATAGTAAAATAAGGCCATAAACATCTTCAAGATTTTTTAAATCCGAAATATGCACCGGAGCAATTTTTTCACATTTTTCAACAAGTTCTTTTGTATTTTCCTCTTTATTGCAAATGATTATATCCGGTTTTAAAGCCGAAATTCGATCAAAATGTACTGATTTTGTCCCGCCAACGACCGTTTTTTCTTGAAGAAGGTATTTAGGATGTACGCAGAATTTAGTTACACCCACCAGCTTACTTTCCAGTCCCAGATCTACGAGTAATTCGCTTAAACTGGGAACGAGACATACAATACGTTCTGGGTTTTTTTCTAAGGAAAGTTGACGGCCAATTTGATCGATGAATTTCATGGTGGCTAAATTACTAAATATACAAACACCTTATGGAAGAATGAAGACCCGACAAGTTTCAAAAATCTGTCTGGTCTGAGTGCTGAAAACATACCGGTTACAGATTGTAATTTTATCATTTTCAAATAAAATTCCACTTCTGAATTCTTTTACATGTTAAAATTGGGACGTTGCAAACGTGTGAGACCTGACAGGTTTCAAAAACCTGTCAGGTCTGAGCGTTGGAAAAATGCCGGTTAAGCGATCTCTGAAAAATATAAAAGAAATTAAAACAGAAAATCCAAACCTCAAATACCAGATTTGAACAGTATTTCGGCCATTTCTTGCTGTATTTTTTCAGCTTCATTGGTGGCGGCTGGAGCGAAATCTTCCTCAGCGGAAGCGTAGATGATTCCGCGGGAAGAATTCACTAGAAGACCTACGTTTTTATTCATTCCATACCTACAAACTTCCTCTAGGTTTCCGCCTTGAGCGCCGATACCGGGAACGAGCAGGAAAGCATCTGGAACGATATTTCGTATTTCAGCAAAATATTCGGCTTTGGTGGCGCCAACCACATACATTAGATTTTGACTGTTTTCCCAGTTTTTTGAGGTTTCCAAAACTTGCTTGTAGAATTCCTGATCTTCGCTTTTTTTCGTTTGAAAATCAAAAGCGCCGGGGTTTGAAGTAAGCGCTAGCATAATAGCATATTTATCTTCAAAAGCAAGAAAAGGCTCCACCGAATCTTTGCCCATATAGGGCGCAACAGTAACTGAATCAAAGCCCATTTCTTCAAAAAAAGCTTTTGCGTAGCGTGTGGAAGTATTGCCTATATCGCCGCGTTTTGCATCTGCGATAGTGAAAATCTCTGGATGATTTTCGTTAAGATAATCAATGGTTTTTTTTAATGCTTCCCAACCTTTAAGTCCGTAAGCTTCATAAAATGCCGTGTTGGGTTTGTAGGCCACTGCAAGATGATGTGTGGCATCGATGATTGCCTTGTTGAATTGAAAAATAGCATCTTCCTTCCCCTTTAAATGCTGCGGAATTTTATCTAAATCAGTATCCAGACCAATGCATAGAAAGGAACGTTTCTGCTTTATTTGCTTAATTAATGCATCGATTTTCACCTAGATTTGATCGTTTTTGGCATAAAAGAGCCGATTTTTAAAAGGTATCTCCCGTTTCACTTAATTTTTCGGTATTGCTAACTAGTTGAAGTTCGTCAATAATACGCTGCACATCGCCATCTATTATATTTGACAAATCATAAAGCGTAAAATTGATGCGATGATCAGTCACACGTCCTTGCGGATAATTATAGGTGCGTATTTTTGCACTACGATCACCACTTGTTACCATAGATCCACGTTTTAGGGCATCCTCTTCCTGCTTTTTGGCCAGCTCCATATCATAAAGTCTGGATCGCAATACTTTAAACGCCTTCTCCTTATTTTTGTGCTGCGATTTTTGATCTTGACACTGCGCCACGAGTCCGGTAGGCACGTGTGTGAGCCGAACAGCGCTATATGTTGTATTTACAGATTGACCACCAGGTCCTGAAGAACAGAAATAATCAATGCGTACATCTTTGGGATTTATCTCTATATCAAATTCTTCTGCTTCCGGGAAAACCATTACAGTTGCGGCACTGGTGTGTACACGACCCTGAGTTTCAGTTTGTGGAACTCGCTGCACACGGTGAACGCCAGCTTCAAATTTCAATGTGCCATAAACGTCTTCCCCATTTATTTCCACCTGAATTTCCTTAAAGCCACCGCTTGTACCTTCATTATAATCTATGGTGCTGGTTTTCCAGCCCTTGCTCTCACAGTATTTCATATACATGCGATAAATATCACCGGCAAAAATACTGGCCTCATCACCACCGGTACCGGCACGTATTTCCATCACCGCGTTTTTGCTGTCCTCGGGATCTTTGGGAACAAGCATCATTCGTATTTTTTCTTCTAGTTTTGGGATTTCATCTTTGGCCTCTTCCAACTGCATTCTCGCCATTTCCACCATCTCGTCGTCACCGCCATCTTTGATGATTTCTTCAGCTTCCTCTATTCGCTGGTTATGGTTTAGATATTTTTCGCGTACATCCATTAACGCCCGCAGATCTTTATATTCCTTATTTAAGGCAATATATCTCTTTTGATCGGTCATGATATCTGGCTGAATGATCAAATCACTCACCTCGTCAAAACGCTGCTTTACTATATTTAATTTTTCTAACATGTAGGATTGAAATAGAACGCGAATTTACGCATTTTTTAAGTTATTGAAGACTTATGATTTTCTTTAGGTTCAACACTACTGCGAAACATACTTTGGCCAAATTTCTTTAGGACACAAAGATGCTAGAATCACCTATAAGTTCTTATAATATTTAAAATAGTAAAGAATACTAAGCTTAAAGTGAATTCAGTTTAAAAAGAGATTGATATTTTTTGGGACTGAGCTTGTATTTTTTCTTGAAGATTTTTGAAAAATAGCTTCTACTATTGAAACCTACCGCGTAAACGATTTCAGAAATACTCATATCTGTATTCTTAATAAGTTCTTCAGATTTCATCAAGCGTACATCACGTACATAATCGGAAACGGTATGACCATAAAGATACTTAAAAGATTTTTGAAGTTTAGCGGGTGACAGGCCATTTTTTGCGCTTAAACTATCTATACTATGTGGATAAACGGGTTCTTCTTTGATAAATTCCGACAGACTTATTGCCTTAGAAATTTCATTTTTAGTAAGATCTACAAACTGTTCCTTATCGCCATAATTCAAATAATGCTGTATTTGCAAGGCAAGGATTTCATTGATTTTATTTTCGACTAAAATCTGTCTTATAATCCCTGTGCTTTCTATCTTACTCAAAGCTTTCACATGCTGGGCAATTCTGATATCGTAGTTGTCCAAAAATGCCACAGGATTCTCTTTGCTGTGAACAAAAAGCTGATTTAAAGGATCTTCATCATCCATTTTAAGGTTATGTCTAGTACTATAAAGTGCGCGGTTGAGTACAATTATAGTAATCTCCAGATTTTGTTCTGCTTCAAAATAAATTTTATTACCGGTGGGCCGGTCCAAACTCAAAATTACCGATTCAAATTTATTAATATTAATATATTCTTCATCTTGACTTCTGGAGTCTACGGCAAAATTACCTTGCAAACTGTATATAAAGTATAAGATATTCACAACCGAAGTATCAATATTTAAGCAAACCCTATCCTTAAAGAAAACATCAAATTGAATCAAACCCACACCGCCGTTACAGGGCACACATTTTATATTTCCTTCCGCATTCTCATTAGAAATAGTAATAAGCTGCTCGTTGCCAGAATTTTCCAACGTGCCACCCAATATTTCTTGAAATACAGAAAGGAATTTTATTAAGGGATCTGAATCATTAATATTAATGTATAGCATGTAAAATAATCTTTATCCATTACATTGTTTTAACAGTATTTAAAGATGAGGTTTGGGTATGAATATCCTTAACACAATCGTTACGATAATTAACCTTATAGCAAATATTGTAAATCCTATTTAGTGGATTATAACTGCCATATCATATGCGTCTTTCCAAAAAGTCAATTAAAAATAAAATCGTCCACTTATTCTATGGAAAAGCGAACGTTTTATTCGTAAATAAAAAAGTATTGAAAAAATCATTTCCAATCAGCATCATTTATATTCGGTAATCAAAGCTTAGTTAGCATTGAACTGCATAGAAAGTGCTAAATATGACTTTCTACTTCTATTTTCATTCATGCCATTCGAAGTACTTGCAACTCTTTGTGCTCTCCAAAACTACGTTTAGGATAACACAGACGTTGCAAGATGGTCTTTGTTAAACGTTTTATCACCCAAATAGAAATGGAATACTTAAATTTTCTATGGATATAGATACATTTGAAGGAAAATATTTGAGCAAGATGACGCTTTATAATCTAGAATAATTTAAGTTATTAAAATTGAAGAATTATGAGGAGTATAAACGAAAGATTGCAGTAGGTTCTTTATATTTTCTAGGCTGTAGAAATGTTTTTCTGAAGTAGCGGAAAGCTGTAATGGCAAAAAATAGTTGGCATAAGTCGGAAAGAAGTGAACTAGAAATTATAAAGTAAAAATATGTACTAAATTAACAAGCTTTCAAAAAAAAAGATCTGCCAATAAAAGCAGATCTAAAGTTAGAGCGTTACAAAAAAATAGAAAACCTAAACTAAATTTGGCACAAGCATATGCACGGGTTCATTATCTTCAAATTCAAATAATCTGGAATAATCCAACACATTGTCAACTCCGTCAAGCGCACACATATAGGTTATCACAGCACATAGACCGTTGAATAAGATTTCTTTGGAAGTGGGATCTTTAGGTCGGACAGATTTGCGCTTTAATGGAAGGCTATAACCACAACCTTGTAAAAAAACAGCTTCAATCTGCAATAATTCACTTGGTTTATATCCATTAATCTTTTTGCCAAAGGTTTCATTAACCCGTCCTACATAATTTAAAATCACCGAACCATGGGTATCACTCAAATATTTCCATGATTCTGTATTGTCGCAAATGTTGCCTACTGCGCAACTCTTACAGCATTCAGGATGCAGCGTATCATTATGAAATGCTGTATATAATTTTTTAATTGCTTGTTCTAATCTATATGAAGTCATCATGAATTTAAAAATGAAGTTTTAAATAAAATTGCAAAACACTGGTTAAGTAATATCAAAAATACTGCCCAACTGCACCAGGTCTATAAATATTTCAATACTTTGTAGACTTAAATTTAGGCAAAATTAATTCAAAATGACTTTATTGCATTCTCTTTCTCGTGGAGGGCGTAATTGTTTTAACAAATTCACAGACCTATTTCTATTTAAGTGATCTAAATTTTACTCAAGTTTAACCTAAGACTAAAATAGGCTTAATACTAAATAGGGGAAATCATATTAACTTTGCTCTGCTTTGTAAGCTTTAAGTGTTGTTGAATTTGAATTAGCCTAAGAAAACCGATGTCAACATCGGTTTTTTTTATAGTCTAAAAACATAAAACCATTTTCATCTAGAACATGGTTCTTAAATGTGGTGATTTTATGGGATTGCATATTTCAATGGAATGGTTCTAATTTTACTATAATTAGACATTTTAAGTTGTCATCCTTATTGCACGTTTGAATTATCGGGAAGATGCAGGAATAAAGAGAATACAAATAAAAAAAACCACCAGCGTTTGCTAGTGGTTTTTCTTTGTAATAGTGACCCCGGAGGGATTCAAACCCCCAACCCTCAGAGCCGAAATCTGATGCGCTATTCAGTTGCGCCACGAGGCCAGTATTCAGTATTCAGTTTGCAGTTGGCAGTTTTACTGGTATACCTACAAATCACTACCGTATTGTACACGTTAAACTATTCTATTCAATAATCAGTTGGCAGTAAAATCTGCATACCGGTCACTGAGACTGCTAACTTAACTTTCTCTTTACGATAACAGAAATGGTCTTGCCGTCTGCTTTACCGGCCAGTTTTTGAGAAGCAATTCCCATAACTTTACCCATATCTTTCATTCCATCTGCTCCAGTTTCAGCAATAATTTGTTCTATCATCTCACCCACTTTCTCTTCACTGAGTTGCTCTGGTAAAAAACCTTCTATTACCTCTACTTGAGCAAGCTCATCAACAGCAAGATCTTCACGGTTTTGCTCTTTGTAAATAGCAGCGCTATCCTTACGCTGTTTCACTAATTTTTGTAAAAGTTTGAGCTCTTCCTCTTCAGAAATCTCTTTTTTTGAACCGGTTTCCGTTTGAGCCTTTAAAATTTCAGACTTAATAGCTCTTAGCGAAGTCAGGGCATTCTGATCTTTAGCCTTCATGGCATCCTTCATCGCGGTCATTACATTCGTCTGCAAACTCATGGCAATCATTTTAATTTCGGAGTGCGAAGATAAACATTTATGGTTAAAAAAGTTCAGTCGTTTTTGGCTGATTTTCGCACATTAGTATCAATTAGTCTACATTATCATGCAAAAAGGAATTGTTGCTGCGCAATTTGATTCCGTCATCACCTATATTCACTGAGGTACGAGAGATCGTTGATCTACCAGAAGGATTGTCATCCAGATTCACACCCATACGTTTGTAAGCAGGCTGCTTCTCAATCTCATCGATTCGCGACTGACTATTGCTGAATTTATAATTGAACTCCTTCATCATGCGTCGACGTTCCGCAGCGCGCTCGCTCAGTAATTTGGAAATGGGATTGTTCATGGGATCTTCATCCTTGTCCTCTTCAATTTCTTCTTCCTTTTGAGGCGCTATTGTTTTTTTCTCAAAAACAATAGGCTCCTCTTCCCTGACGTTGGATTTTGGTTTTGCGTTGTTCATTTTTTCCTCAAAATCCATATAATCATCCAAGCTGTAACGCTTCTCGCCCGTTTTGTCAACTTCGGTAACCGAAATCACTTCAAT
>JBBPYO010000158.1:0-3295 GCA_038199845.1 Flavobacteriales bacterium | reverse complement strand
TGCCGCGATCTTATCTAAAGAAGCTTCTGCATTTGCTTTTTCTTCAGAGAGACGCTTTTCCCGTGAACCTTCAAACGTACGGAAAGCTTCCACTGCATTAAAATCTTCGGCTTCTTGCCCCTGGCGTATGATTTCCACTTGATCCATCAGATCTCCTTGAGAAATGGCATCAACCACATCTTGACCCTCTACAACTTTACCAAAAACGGTGTGCTTGTTATCTAACCATGGCGTGGCGCCGTGGGTAATAAAAAACTGACTTCCGTTTGAGCCCGGGCCTGAATTTGCCATTGACAATGTACCCGGAGAATCGTGCTTTAAATCTGGATGAAACTCATCATCAAATTTATAACCAGGACCACCGGTTCCGGTTCCCTGAGGATCGCCTCCCTGTACCATAAAGTCAGGAATCACACGGTGAAATTTAAGTCCGTTGTAAAAACCTTCTCCTTGGTTTTTTGCTTTATTTTCCAAGTTTCCTTCGGTTAAAGCAACAAAATTACCTACCGTTCCCGGCGTTTTCTTATATGTAAGTTGCACCAGAATTTCACCTTTTGGAGTATGAAATTTGGCATATATCCCGTCTTGCATGTCTAAATTTTAAAAATGAATTACAAAGGTAATATAATTGAAGTATAGGAGCTTAAAATTGGCTATTTATGCCCCATTATTGATCGATTTTAAGTCTTTTTTGTCAATTTTTTATAAATTCATAAACTTTGCAAAGTTGAAATATAATAGAGAATTTTTGCTCACGCGATAACTAAAAAAATGTAGTATTCCTCTATTTAAACAGTTTTCGAAGAGTACGTCCAGTTTTAGAGAAAATGTTTATCTAATTTAATTATTGGATTTTTCAATTTAGGAAGCAAAGGTAGATTGTGACGATTTTAATAATTTTAAAGCAAGTCGCAAAACCAGAAAATGCTTTCCCAATCTCCATTTTTGGTAGATGAAGTATTTAAATCACGCTTTACGCATTCACCTATCTCAAAGGAAACAGGATTTTTAAAAATGGGGCCGTCATAAACAAACGTATGAAATTCGCCGTTTTCACCACAAGGATCAACGCCTTCTGGAAGATTGTCCAAAAAAGCATGATTATATTCTCTTCCACAAAAATCCTTACCCAGTAATGTATCACTAGTTGCAATGATTATGGCTTTAAAACCTAAGTTTATGATCTTGCGCGCGAGTAATGCAGTATCCTGTTTCCATAGTGGATAAACGCCCTGTAAACCCACTTTTTGAAGTGTTTTCTCCCGATATTCCCTCAGATCTTCAAGTAAAATATCACCGTAAATCGCGTGGGTAAAACCAATATTCACCAGTTCCCGAAATTCACTCTCCATAACTTCAGAATATGTTTCCATGGAAATGGACTCGGGAAGTTTGATTTCGAGCAGCGGAAAACCGATTGCTTCTGCTTGTTTTCTAAGCAATGCTGCGCGTAATCCATGCATGGAAACCCGATTCACATCTGCGTTTAGCGTTGTAACCAATGTTTCTATATTGAGTTTTCCTTCCGCCAAAACCAGAAATAAAGCCAACGCGCTATCTTTACCACTACTCCAGTTTAAAAATGCTTTATTCTTCAAGCAGAAAAGATTGAACGGCTATTTCGTAGCTTTTCAAGCCAAAGCCCAAAATTACGCCCGCCGCATGTTTGGAAATATAGGAATGATGCCGAAATTCTTCCCGCGCAAATACATTGGAAATATGTACTTCAATAACAGGCGTACTTATGGCCGCGATCGTATCGCCAATACCCACGGAAGTATGCGTGTATGCGGCAGCATTGAGCACAATCCCATCAAAAATCGCATCCGCTTGTTGTAATTTTGTAATGAGATCACCTTCACAATTCGATTGAAAATAAGAAAGTTCAGTCTCTTTGAATTTGAACTGTAAGGCAGAAAAATAATCTTCAAAAGAGCGATTTCCATATACATCAGGCTCTCGTTTGCCCAGCAAATTAAGGTTGGGACCGTTTATAATAAGTATTTTAAGTTCTCTGGGCATGGTACAGGATTGAAAGTTACAGGTTTATTTAATTGTTTATTTTTAATTAACAATTGCTCACTATTTATTGTTTATTGCTTATAGTTACAACATTTCAAATATAGCAGAATTTGGAGCGTAAAAAAAACGGCATATAAAGCCGTTTTTTAAAATCTTAGGGTGATTTTTAGTTAGAATTTATAACCAACTCCTATGTTTAATGAGTTTACTCTTGCTGATGCATTATTAATGTTGGGCACATCATCCTGAATTCTGTTAGTAACTTCAAAGGAATAACGCGCATCAATAAAGAAATGCTCATTGATATCATATCCTGCACCAAAACTCAAATCGAGTCCAAAGGCATTGACCCCAGATCCATCAAGATCCTCTAGAAGAAATGTAGCTTGAGGGCCACCCAAAAGGTGAAAACCTGATGCGGCAATATTAATTTTTGCAAGAACAGGAATGTACAATAGGTCAGACTCTCCTGCATTTGCATAAACTACTTCTGGCTGCAAATGAAAAACATCAGATAATGCAATATCTGCAACTGCTCCTACATAAAAACCAGAATCGCCCGCCGAAGTGGTTACACCATCATTAACGCCATCTTTAATCTTGACATCCACATTAGTGTATCCGCCGGTAAAACCAAATTGAACCTGTTGCGCAGAAGAGGAAAGACCGATAAAAATAAGGGTTAAGCTAAGTAAGAATTTGTTCATTTTATATAAGTTTAATTAAAAAACGAAATTAAGAATTTCCACCAAACTAAGACCATTACAGCTCATTTATTTGCATTTAAACTTCTATTATAACCTCTTACGAATGAATTGCCTTACACTATAGTCAAGGACTTTATTCAAAAAGAAAGAAAGTGGTTGCTTTTTTTTAAATAAACGTCCTAATTTGCCCTATTTAATTCAATAGCGATAAAGATGAACTGGCAGCAAGCAATAAAAGAATACCTCAACTTCCTAAAACTGGAACGTGGTCTTGCAGAAAACAGCGTCGAGAATTACCGTTTTGATCTGAAGAAGTTGGAAAACTGGTTACTTGAGGTTGAAAGTAGCGAGAAACCGCTTAACATCTCCAAAGAGACTTTGCAACAGTTTAACTACGAAATGGCCAAACTCTTAAATGCACGTTCTCAGGCCCGGCTAATTTCTGGTATAAAAGGATTTTTCGGTTATTTATTAGATGAGGAATATCGTGTAGATAATCCTATGGATCTTATAGAAGCGCCTAAACTGGGACGCAAATTGCCCGATACCCTTTCCACAGAAGAAAT
>JBBPYO010000157.1:0-6807 GCA_038199845.1 Flavobacteriales bacterium | reverse complement strand
TATGGCCAGAAAAAAAGAATATATAGAAGAAGAAGTAATTGAGAAGGCTATGAACTTATTCTGGAGAAATGGTTTTAAAAATACGTCTATGCAGATGCTTGAAAAAGAAATGGGCATCAATAAATTTTCTATATATTCAAGTTTTGGAAATAAAAACGGTGTTTTTATTGAAAGCTTAAAATGTTACAAAAAAAAGTTGAATCGACTTATTGAGAATTTGAAATTATCTGAAAACGGAACTATAGGTTTAAAGCAATACTTCTATGATTTTATTGAATTCACCAAAGAAACAGAATTTGGAAAAGGCTGCTTAATAACAAATACTGCAAACGAATTAAGAGAAGATGCTGACGAAAGGATCAAAGAAGTTTTATCAAAATTTACAGATGACGTAAAACAAGTATTTATTGACATTTTAAAACAAGATAAAGCCAAAGAAAATGCAACTATCGTGCAGCAGGCAGATTTTTTGATTATATCCATGTTTGGCCTGTCTTCCGCAACAAGAATATTTGGAAAAACACAACTGGACAATTATATAGAAAATATATTTAAGAACATATAAACCTTTTTTTACACTATATCTAAACGATTGTTTAGATATTAATTATAAATTTAAAAATAGATATTATGACAAGTTTAAAAATTCACAACAAAGAAACGGCTCCAAAAGGTAGCAAAGCACTATTGGAAAAATCAGAAAAAGCATATGGAATGATACCCGGGCTTCACGGTGTATTGGCAGGTGCCCCAGAACTTCTTGAAGCTTATCAAACACTGCACGAGCTATTCACTAAATCTTCCTTTAATAATGAAGAATTAACAGTGGTATGGCAAACTATAAACGTAGAACATGCATGTCATTACTGTGTACCCGCACACACCGGTATTGCAAAAATGATGAAGGTAGATGATGCAATAACAGAAGCATTACGTAACGAAACGCCTCTAGAAAATGCAAAATTAGAGGCATTACGTACCATGACCTTAGCCATTGTACGTAATCGTGGAAACGTCACTCAAGATGAATTAGAGACTTTCTATGCCGCTGGTTATGACGAAAGACAAGTGTTAGAAATAATCTTGGGTTTATCTCAAAAAGTAATTAGTAACTACACAAATCATATCGCCAATACGACTGTTGACGAAGGCTCTAAAAAGTTCGCTTGGTCCAAAGAGAATGTGGAAGGTTAAAAAACATAGATTTATTGATAAGTATAAACCTATCGTTTAATCAGAAGGTTTACAAAAATTTGTATTTCTCTTATTAGTCCAAAATTAATTTCGGTAATGCTGAACCTATCCTCTTAAGTTGGAGGCCTGACCCACCATAGTAACGACAGAATTCAATGGGAATATCCGAAAAACGAACCGATTTGGAAACACCCAAAAACCGATTAAAATGGTCGAAAATAGCTGGGAAGGGAATAAAACCAGATAGCTTTCGGGAAAGGACCATATTTATTAGTACACTTTGCAGATATCCAATAAAAAATAATACGATATTATATGAAAAATAAATTTGGTTCAAATGCCAAAGCAATTTTAGCTGATTTGCCCAATTTCACTAATGTAGAACCACAGGTTCAAATCAGCAAAGTTTTATAAACCTGTTTAAATACAAAAAAATGAAAGATAAAATCAAAATAGATATAGTTTCTGACGTGGTATGCCCTTGGTGCACCATCGGTTATAAACGCTTGGAAAAAGCGATTTCAGAATTGGGCATTCAAGACCAAATAGAAATTGAGTGGCAACCTTTTGAACTTAATCCCAATATGCCTGCTGAAGGACAGAATATTCAAGAACATATTTCAGAAAAGTATGGCTCAACTTTAGAACAGCAAAAAGAATCACAACAACGCATGGTAGAAGCTGGTGCTGAACTAGGTTTTACATTTGATTATTTTGATGAAATGCGTATGGCAAATACCTTTGAAGCCCATATTTTACTAGATTATGCAAAAGATTTTGGCAAGCAAACCGATTTAAAAATGCGCTTAACCAAAGCCTTTTTTAGCGAAAGAAAAGATGTTTCTAACAGAGCTATTTTAAAAGAAGCGCTATTAGATGTGGGCTTAAATGCTGAAGAAGCTTTAGCTCGTTTAGATAGTGATGAAGCACGTTACGAGGTAAGGAGTAAACAAGATTATTGGAAAAATTCAGGAGTAAATTCTGTGCCCACTATAGTTTTTAACAGAAAAAGTGCCGTGACAGGCGCCCAACCGATAGATGTATTTAAACAGATACTTACTGAAGTTCTTGAAACTTCATAAGATTTAGCTAACCGCAATTATAAAAATAATCCTAGAAAAGTCATTTATCATATTGTTAACTAACTAAAAACACAAAACCCTCAATATCAAATAGATAAAGAGGGCTTCTGTACTCGGGACGGGACTTGAACCCGTACGAACTAATGTTCATTGGATTTTAAGTCCAACGTGTCTACCGATTCCACCACCCGAGCGTGATGTACTTTGCAAAATAATGTCGTTTTTACCTGATTATCAAACAGAAACGCCATTTTACTAAAAACCCTTTACCGCCAGGCGATAAAGGGTGGAGAGCGAAAGACGGGATTTGAACCCGCGACCCCCACCTTGGCAAGGTGGTGCTCTACCCCTGAGCTACTTTCGCATATCGTTATCATGATCAATGCGGATGCAAATTTAAAAGAATTATACAATACAGCAAGCGTTTTATAAAAGAATTTTCGTTTTTAAAATATTCATAAAGAATCGGGTTTATAAACATTTCAAGCTAAAGTGATTACTTCTTTTATTAATCAGTAATCATGGAATTTTAAGTCCAACGCGACTTCCTATAATTACCTGAAAAAGCAGTATTTCAGCTAGAAATTGTCGTTTTCAACTAAGAAACCCTGCTTTTTGCGTTCCGCATCAACATTCTTTTGATTTCATTGAGCTTCATCAGTGCTTCTACCGGAGTGAGGGTATCTATGTCAATATGCAGAATTTCTTCTTTGATTTCCTCCAGCAAGGGATCATCGAGGTTAAAAAAGCTAAGCTGCATTTCCTCTTCGGTGGTCTTTTTAAGGCTTTCGCTTGTTTGTTGCTTGCCATGAGATTTTTCCAATTGGCTCAAGATTTTGTTCGCACGATGCAACACTTGCTGTGGCATACCCGCCATTTTAGCGACATGGATCCCGAAACTGTGTGCGCTTCCGCCAGCGACCAATTTCCGCAGAAAAAGCACATTATCTTTCAATTCCTTGACCGAAACATTATAATTTTTGATCCGTACAAAAGTATCGGTCATGTCATTGAGCTCGTGGTAATGGGTGGCAAAAAGCGTTTTGGGGCGTGCGGGATGTTCGTGCAGATATTCACTTATTGCCCAGGCGATCGAAATCCCGTCATACGTACTTGTGCCACGTCCTATCTCATCAAGCAGCACTAGACTGCGTTCAGAAATATTGTTGAGGATGTTAGCAGTTTCGTTCATTTCTACCATAAACGTAGACTCGCCCATAGAGATATTATCGCTCGCGCCCACCCGCACAAAAATCTTATCTACCAGACCAATGCGCGCTGCTTTTGCTGGCACAAAACTTCCCATTTGCCCCAACAGAACAATAAGCGCGGTCTGTCTTAAAATAGCCGATTTACCCGACATATTCGGCCCGGTGATCATGATCATTTGCTGCACCGCACGATCCAAGAAAACATTATTTGCAATATAAGGTTCCCCTAGCGGAAGCTGCTTTTCGATAACCGGATGGCGGCCTTCCGTAATATCAAGTTCTTGAGAATCATCAATGACAGGACGCACGTAATTATTGGTTTTTGCCACACAGGCATACGAGCAAAGGCAGTCCAGTTCTGCGATCCCGGCGGCATTTGCCTGTACCGGCGCGATAAACTGGGCCATCCATTGTACGAGCTGGTTAAAAAGCTGCTGTTCAATGGCCAAAATCCGCTCTTCAGCACCTAAAATCTTGGCCTCATATTCCTTGAGTTCTTCAGTAATATAGCGTTCTGCGCTTACAAGCGTCTGCTTGCGGATCCATTCTGGTGGCACTTTGTCTTTATGCGTATTGCGGACCTCTATATAATAGCCAAAAACATTATTGCTGGCAATTTTCAGTGAAGTGATCCCAGTGCGTTCGGTCTCCCGTTTCAGCATTTTATCAAGATAATCCTTGCCCTGATGCGCCAGATTCCGAAGCTCATCGAGTTCGTCGTGAAAACCAATTGCAATGGTTTCTCCTTTCAGAATATTTACCGGCGCATCTTCATTCAAAGTTTCCTTGATTTTTGCCCGTAAATGCTCAAGATCATTGAGATTTCCGCCCAAAATCTGTAGCGCTTCGTTCTCTGCATATTGAGCAAGCGCCTTGATCGGCACCATGGCTTCCAACGAATTTTTGAGTTGGATAACCTCCCGCGGACTCACTTTTCCTGTGGCCACTTTGCTGATGAGGCGTTCTACATCGCCTATATGCTTTAGATGCTGGGTGATTTTATCATAGGTTTTGGAATTGGCCAAAAAATATTCTACCACTTCGTGTCTGCTCACAATGGCATCTCGATTTTTGAGCGGCAGCGCCAGCCAGCGTTTTAAAAGCCTTCCGCCCATAGCGGAAGTGGTCTTGTCTATTACATCGAGAAGCGTGATTGACAGTGCACTTGTACCTTGATAAAGTTCTAGATTGCGCATGGTAAAACGATCCATCCAGACGTAGGCATCTTCTGCGATACGGTTAATGCGGCTTATATGTTTTAGTTTATGGTGCTGTGTCTCGCTGAGATAATGTAGGGATGCGCCAGCGGCGATCACGCCTTCTTCCAACTGTTGCACGCCAAAGCCCTTCAGCGATTTTACCTCAAAATGTTTATAGAGCGATTCGTATGCATAATCGGTCTGAAAAATCCAATTTTCGAGGTAAAAAATATGATATTCCTTGCCAAAATCGGCCAGAAAATCCTTTTTACAGCCCTTGCAGATCAGCAGTTCGCTGGGATTGAAATTCTGCAAAAGTTTATCCATATAAGCAACATCGCCCTGTGCGGTTAGAAATTCACCGGTGGAAACGTCCAGAAAAGCGATGCCCAAGTGTTTTTTTCCATAATGCAGCGAGGCAAGAAAATTATTGCTTTTAGACTGTAAAACTCCGTCATTGAGCGCCACGCCAGGAGTAACCAATTCGGTGACACCGCGTTTTACAATGCTTTTGGTCAATTTGGGATCTTCAAGCTGGTCGCAGATCGCCACGCGGCAACCCGCTTTGACCAACTTTGGGAGATACGTATTTAAAGAATGGTGCGGAAAACCGGCAAGTTCCGTTCGCTCGCCACCATTATTTCGGTTTGTGAGCACAATGCCCAGAATCTGAGAAGCTTTTACGGCATCTTCGCCAAAGGTCTCATAAAAATCGCCCACGCGAAATAGCAACAGCGCATCAGGATATTTATGCTTGATGGCATTGTACTGCTTCATCAACGGGGTGACCTTTTTTAGTTTTTTCGAAGACATACCGTTTTTTAAAGTTTACAGGGTTTTTGGTTTGGTTTTAGGCGATTTTGATCGGTTTTGACGGATTTTAAGCCATTTTTCACTACGCGGAACACTAACATTTCTAAAATGTAAATCGCCAGCTACTCTACAAATTTACCAAAAAGCATGCAGCGCTTATGCAAAAGTCCTTTTACTTATTCATTTTTTTCAACATTAATGGTCTTAGAAACAAATTTTTTAGGTGGTAAATACGACTGGGGCTTCGGTACAAATTCCTCTCCGCTTAGGCTCCAAGGAATTCACTCAGCCACCTATTTGCTGTAAAATTCTTTAACAAAAGAAGCTTCTATTATATTACAATGTACAGTTTACAATCTACATTATACAAGCTTTCAACTATCCGGGGCTTCGATACAAATTTCTTTCAGCTACGCTTCAAGAAATTCACTCAGCCACTTACCGTGCAGTGAAAATTCATTTGCGCTTTGCTCTAAGAAATTTACTCAGCTACTAACTGTTTTTTACAAATTCCTTCACGAAATTTACTCAACAATTTATCAAATAAATACGCAGAAAGCTTTTCGTATAAATCTTTATCCGTCTAGCGTTATCCTTTATTTTTGAGCAGTTTTTGAATCAGAAATAAATTATCGTAACGTGTAGGAATTTTTTTACAACTCTGAACTCCCAACTCTAAACTAATAACTCTAAAACCAAAACTCAAAAAAATGAACAGAAAACTGGCCAATAGTGAACTCGACCGAAAGACCGTGGGCGAATTTAAGGAATCTTCAAAAACGCCGCTCATCGTAATTCTTGACAACGTACGCAGTTTGCACAATATAGGTTCGGTTTTTCGCACCGCAGATGCCTTTTTGATCGAAAAAATCTACCTCTGTGGCATCACAGCTTCGCCGCCGCACCGTGATATTACAAAAACTGCGCTAGGAGCAACAAAAACGGTGGCATGGGAACATCGCGAACATACTTTAGCGCTAGTAAAAGAACTTCAACAACAGGAAATAAAAATCCTTGCGGTAGAACAGGCCGAACAGGCCGTCATGTTAAATGCTTTTAAAATAGATAATAACACAAGATATGCAATTGTTTTTGGCAACGAAGTAAAAGGCGTGCAACAGGAACTGGTAAGCGTTGCAGATGCAGTTGTGGAAATCCCTCAACTAGGCACTAAACATTCACTAAATATAGCAGTGAGCGCTGGAATTGTAATCTGGGATTTGTTTGTAAAAATCAATTCGAAATAAGATTTATATAACTTAGTCGATTAAATAATAGGGATTTACCTAAACTTTTATTAACTTTATA
>JBBPYO010000156.1:0-4004 GCA_038199845.1 Flavobacteriales bacterium | reverse complement strand
CTGTTGCAGTCTCTACGATTCGCGCCGAAGAAATACGGGAAAAGCTTGGAGCGCAAGAATTCCCTGAAATTTTGAACAATACTCCTTCTATTTATGCTACCAAACAGGGTGGTGGTTATGGTGATGCTCGAATAAATATTCGTGGCTTTGATACCCAAAACTCCGCCGTTATGATTAATGGTATACCGGTTAACGATATGGAAAACGGCCAGGTATATTGGAGCAACTGGGCAGGACTTTCTGATGTAGCAACCGCAATACAAGTACAACGTGGTCTGGGTTCCTCAAAACTTACCGTATCTTCTGTAGGTGGAACCATTAATGTCGTTACCCGTTCTGCAGAGCGCAAAGAAGGCGGCTTTGTAAGTTCTTCCGTAGGTAATAATGATTACCTGAAAACGGTAGCGTCTTACAATACTGGACTTAGTGATAACGGCTGGTCTGGCTCCTTCTTATTGAGCAGGACAGCGGGTACGGGTTATGTTGACGGCACTTCTTTTGAAGGCTATAATTATTTCATTGGTGTAGGTTATAAACCTAACGCCAACCATGACCTTAACTTTATGGTCACCGGTGCCCCGCAACAGCACAACCAGAGAGGTTTTGCCCCAACACTTCGCGATTATATCACTTATGGTGGCGGTACAGATCCCAGGATAAAATACAATAGCGATTATGGATTTAGAAATGGAAAGGAATTCACTTTTGGCGGTAATTTTTATCACAAACCTATTGCATCTCTTTCTTGGGACTGGAAAATTTCTGACAGAACAAAACTAAACACATCGGCGTATGCTTCTTTGGGACGCGGTGGATCAGTTGGTTCTATAGGTCGTGCAAATGGTGATCAATCATTTTCACTTCCTAAAGTAAACAACGGCTTAGTGCCAATGGATGCTATTGTCGCCTATAACTCTGGACAACCAGCCCTTGGTGGGGTGCGCCAAACGTATACCGGAGGTGATGATCCTGCTTTTCGCGGTCTTTATGTGAATGGAAACAATGACGCATCGGTTTATGCTGATGAAGGAGGTTTCACCAGAGGCCCTGAAAATGGTATTTCCCAGCGTTCTTCAGTCAACTCTCACAACTGGTTTGGCTTAATTTCTAATTTTGAAACCATACTTACAGACAGGTTAACTCTTGATTTTGGTATCGATTTAAGAACATACACCGGTTTTCACTATAGAAGATTGGTAGACCTCATGGGCGCCGATGTTTATGTGGATAGCGATAATATCAATGATCCTTATAGATTTTTATCAAAGACCTACGCTCCGACAATCAGTAATAGCTTAAATGTTTTTAAAAGTATAGATGACGAAGAGAAAGTAGATTACTATAATGAAGGTAAAGTGGGCTGGTATGGTTTTTTTGGACAATTGGAATATGATCTTGACGACGTGACAGTATTTTTGCAAGGTTCACTATCCAATCAATCATTTCAGCGTATAGACCACTTCAATTATCTTGACAGTGACCCATTACAGGAATCAGATACCGAAAATCTTCTTGGCGGAAATGTTAAAGGAGGCATCAACTGGAACATTGATGAGCACCATAATCTTTTTGCTAACGGTGGCTACTATTCCAAGCAGCCGCTTTTTGATGCTGTATTCCCAAGTTTTGTTTCCAATGATATCAATGCAAATCTTGAAAATGAAGAAATCATAGGTACGGAAATAGGTTACGGATTCCGAACAAATGGTTTCAGGGCCAACGTTAACGCTTATAGAACGAGTTGGGCAAATCGTTTTGAAAGCACAAGTGCGACATTTAACGCTGGTGAGGATAATGAGATCAGAGGTACCGCAAATATTCAGGGTATTACCCAAATACACTACGGTGTAGAAGTTGATTTTACCGCACGAGCTACAGATCGTCTAGGTATTAACGGTATGCTCTCTGTGGGTGACTGGAAATACAAGGATGATGTTACCGCAACGTATTTTGACGCCAGTAATCAACCTATCTCAGTTAATGGCCAGCCACAGTCCAAAACTTTAGCCCTTGATGGTGTAAAAGTGGGTGACGCTCCGCAATTTACAGCCAGCATAGGCGCTGATTACAGGATTTACAAGACGCTTTCCATAGATGCAAATTACCGAGCTGTGGATAACCTTTATGCAGATTTTGATGCCACAGATGTACCAGAACAAGGAGCACTTAAACTTCCTTCTTTTGGTCTTTTTGATGCAGGTTTATCTTTTAACCTGCCTTTCTTGGACAAGAACATGAGCTTCCGTTTTAACATGAACAATGTTTTTGATAAAACATACATCTCAGAATCTGACACTAACATTTTTGCCGATGCCGGTGACCCTACTTACGATGGGATTTCTACTAGTAACCGCGTATATTTTGGTTTTGGGAGAACATGGAACGCTAGTTTCCGTTTCAACTTCTAAAAAAGAGTATACACTATAATTTAAAACAATCATTTTCAATCAAACCCTTCCGTAAGCGGAAGGGTTTTTTGCTTTTAAAAAAGTTATCTTTGAACTTCATTAAAAAAGTATTCTATGTATCCATACGTACAGTTTGTGCATTCCTACTGGGCTTATCTCGTACTGCTCATGTTAATAGTAACAACCGTAAACAGCCTGGTCAGTTATTTTAGCGATAAAGAATATGGTGCGCGCGATATGCGCCTGGCACTTTTCACCCTTATTGTGACCCACATACAGCTTTTAATAGGTATAGTCCTATATTTTGTTTCGCCACTTGGTGCAAAAGCAATAGCGTCAGAAGGTATGAGCGCGGCGATGAAAGATCCTTCCATACGTCTATATGTCGTAGAACATCCCATAGGTATGATTCTCGCAGTAGTTTTTATAACTGTAGGATATAGCCGTCACAAAAAGAAATTGACCTCTAGACCTAAGTTCAAGCAACTTGCTATTTTCTACACGCTTGCACTTATAGCAATGCTCGCCATGATACCTTGGGCCAATTGGTTTTAGGCTTTGTTCAAACAACCTATACATTTTGACTTGTTCTTTTGTGCATTAACTTCGTTGAAAAGCCTCGATTTAGCTAAGGCTATAGCTGCATTTTTCGCCTCGTTACTGCACAAAATATCATTGCCAATTACTTATATTTTATTACTGAATAAAGCCTATTGTCCAGATTTTATTTTGAAAATTATATATATCTCCGTATAAATTCATTTTACATGAAAATGATCTGGCGCTATCCGCCAACTAAACAATGAAGATAATGATCCGGAAACATCTAAAAATCACCCTTTTTACACTGATTTTAGCCAGTTTTAGCGGATTTTCTCAAGAAGCAAAAAAACTGGTCTGGGAAGAAAATTTTGAAGGAAACGCGCTAAATACCAAGAACTGGAACTACGAGATAGGCGATGGTTGCCCAAATCTTTGTGGTTTTGGCAATAACGAGCGCCAGTTCTATAAAAAAGAAAATACTATTGTAGAAGATGGTAATATGGTCATTAAAGCTGAAAAAGTAGGCGGTGCCTACTACAGCGGGAAGATCAGTACCAAAGACAAACGCGAATTCAAATACGGAACCTTTGTGATTCGAGCTAAAGTTCCCAGCGGTAAAGGTATCTGGCCTGCAATCTGGATGCTGGGCACCAAAATTGATAAAGTGGGATGGCCCGCCTGCGGCGAAATTGACATTATGGAATTTGTGGGCAGACAGCCTGATACCGTGCACACCAGTTTGCATAGCCCTTCTCACTACGGCGCTACCGCCAGTACGCAGGTAACACCGGTAAAAAATATTACCGATGCCTTTCATGTATTTCAAATAGATTGGGATGAAAACGCGATCGTTTTTTCAATAGATGATCAGAAAGTCTTCACGTACGCACCAGACGAAAAAGATGATAAAAACTACCCATTTCGGCATCCATTTTATTTTCTCCTGAATATGGCCGTGGGCGGAAACTTTGGCGGTCCCGAAGTTGATGATTCCATTTTTCCCAGAACATATTATATAGATTACGTCAAGGTATATCAATGATTATTTGACCT
>JBBPYO010000155.1:0-2044 GCA_038199845.1 Flavobacteriales bacterium | reverse complement strand
TTTGTAATGTAATATTCCGCGGTACCGGTAAGTCTGTAATTGAAAAGTGAAAAATCAACACCAAAGTTATAGGTAGTTGAATACTCCCAGCCCAGTTCTCATTGGGCAACTGGCTTACATAATATCCGACTGCGTAATCATCTGGACCGAAATTATATGGGCGGGTACTTAATCGTCCCAATGTGGAATATGGATCAACAGATTGATTCGAAGTTTCCCCATAACCTGCGCGCAGCTTTAAGGAATTCACCCAAGTAACATCCTGCATGAACTTCTCATTCGCGATGCCCCAACCCGCAGAAACCGCAGGGTACGAATTCCATTTATAGCCATCTGCCAAGCGGGAAGATCCATCAGATCTAAATGTGGCGGTAAGAAAATAACGGTTGTCATATTCATATTGAGCGCGGCCCATAACGGACATAAGTCCACTTTTATAATATCCTTGATTGGCTGGATCAACGATGATTTCCCCAGTTGCCTGTCCCAGATTATAATATTGAAATTGATCAGAGGGAATATCCCGAGCTCCAACACTCGAGCTATTGAATTGCGTTTCTTCACTTGAGAAAAGTCCCACGACGTTCAATTTATGTTTATCATTGAAGGTCTTGTCATAGGTCAATAAATTTTCCACAAGATATCTTGTAGTTGTGGAGTTATTAATTGACGCCGTTGAAGGATTATCTGGTGTTGCACTAAAAACACCCTCACCGGTATAATTGCCGCCGTTGGTATTGCGGTAGTTCAAACCCACATTTATACGATAACTTAGACCGTCAACACCGGGGATTTTCACTTCTCCAAAAATGTTGTTATAAGAACCGAACTCGTGGCTTCTATCAGCCCAAGAATCACCTAGATTTTCAACACTTTGACGTGTGTAAACCCACTGATCGCCAAGTGCCATACGAATAATTCTTTTTCGAGAGCCATCTTCATTATAAGGATCTGCAATGGGAGAACTTGCCAAACTGCCAAAAACACCTAAGTTCAAACCATTTCTTATTGAATAATTAGTTACCGTTGAAATACCAAAACGGATATAATCACCCACACGATCATCAAAGGTAGCGTTAAGTGAATACCGTTAAAATTTTGCTCAGGTAAAACCGCCTCATCCTTCGTGTATCCTAAGCTTACATTGTAACTCCCTCCTGTAGTACCTCCGGAAACACCAAGGTTCTGACTTGTAATCAGAGCGGTTTGGTAATATAAATCCTGCCAGTCCGTATTTACATTATCAAACTCGTCAGGACCATTATTGAAAAGCCCGGCCGCTTTGCGCAGCGCGACAAATTCAGGACCATTCATCATTGGATATTTTCCAAAAACGGTTTTTAAACCTGAGAACGAATCATAACTAAACTGAGCTTCCTTGCCTTCCTGACCTGTATTTGTGGTAATTAAAACTACACCATTCGCTCCTCTTGAACCATAGATTGCAGTCGCTGAGGCATCTTTTAAAATGTCCAGGCTTTTAATATCATTGGGATTAAGATCATTCAGAGATCCAGCGAAAGGAATCCCATTGAGAACGAGCAATGGATCATTACTGGCTGTCAAAGAACGTACTCCCCGAATCCGAATTTGCTGTGTAGCACCAGGTTTTGAAGAAGTTTCTGAAAGCTGTACACCGGGTAAACGACCGGAAAGTGCTTCAGATACGTTTACCGTGGGGACTTCCCTTAATTCCGCACCACCTATGGAAGCAACCGAACCCGTTACCGCCTCCTTGCGTTGCGTACCATAACCTATAACCACCACTTCACTAAGTGCCTGGGCATCGGACTCTAATGTTACGTCTATCTGTGAGCGCCCGTTAACGGGAATTTTTTGCGTTTCAAAGCCCACATAGCTAAAATTCAAAATGGATCCATTGGGAACATTTGGAAGCGTATAATTTCCGTCAAAATCTGTAGTGATACCGTTAGATGTACCATCCACTATAACATTAACGCCCGGTAAAGGAATGCTTCCGTCATTTACGTTACCAGATATGGTAGTATTTTGAGCGAAGATAATGCCACTGATAAGCAAAAAG
>JBBPYO010000154.1:0-4155 GCA_038199845.1 Flavobacteriales bacterium | reverse complement strand
TGTCTTAATTAAAATATAAAGCTTATTTAAACCAAATATGAATAATAAATTTACACCGTTGTTATTTGGTTTGCTTGAGCACTAATCTTTGCTTTTGAAAGCCAAAATCACTTACATTGGTTTTATAAAAAAAATTCACTTTTACAACACATTTTCAGCTAAAAACAGCATTATTTTAGCTGTTTTGTTCTTATCCTGTGCGTTTTGCATTTTTCAAAGTTTAAACGGCACTGGAGAAAATAACCGTTATTATCTTTTTATTACTCTGGGAATTGCCGTACTAGTTTTTGGTCGAATTGCCTATAATCAACGTCATGACCATTGGGTGCAGTACAGCCCGTGGCGCGTTGTCTTTAATCTTGGCGAAAAAAAACGGGTGATCAAAATAAGGGACGTGCGCGAGATTGTGCTCAAGGAAAAACAAATGGAGATCAAAAAACGGAATGACGGCAGTGTGCGCGTTGATCTTAGTTTGTATACAGAAGAAGAGATTAAACGGTTTGAGGCTCTATTCAAAAATGGATCTTTAAGGTCTTAAAAACTGATAAAAAACCCACATCTATAGCTGAAGATTTCTTGTGGAAACTGGCATACAAAGTTTGAAACCCGCAAATTTCCAAAGATTGAATTTTTGTAATCTCAAACAATTTGATCAATATAAAAACCCAAATAAATAAAGTGGAATGATATTGAGCGCTCCCACTTCAAGGTCGTCGCGTACGACATATGCATTTTCAACTCCAGCAATCTGCTTGGTTTTTTTATTGCTCCCTCCGATTTCAAAAGTATATTTTTCATCAATTAAGAAATCGCCTTTTTCTGCCAAATTTATTTGATGATCCTTTCTTAATTGATTTGCAAAAAACGTTTCCCTAATAGTTCCTATTTGCACATTTTCTCTGCCCAGTACATAAATAAGATTTGTGTTGTTTAAATATAGTTTTTCAGGTTTGGTCAATTTACCTATACCTTTTGATTTTCGGTTGAGCTGCATGACCAAATCTGCACGATCCAACAATTTAATGGCATTGATTAAAAAATTGCGTGAAAAACCCAACCTTTCACTTAGTTTGGTGACATTTGGAGTAAAGGGTGCACTTTCAGCAATGGCAATAAGTAATTTTTTAATTTTTAGACCATCCTCATATGGCATATTTTCAACTGCACTAAGATCAATTTCTAAAATTAGATTTACGGTTTGCTCAATACGTTGAAAATAACCATTACTATCTTGTAAAGTGTAAGCATAAGCTCCACTTTTTAAATATTCTTTAAAATATATTATTGGCGCTTCTACCTGTTTATTTATTTTCTTGGCAAAAGAATTGTGATTTTCAATAAGATCTTCAAACTCGATTTTAGGGAGGGAAATATTGTGTTTCAAACTCAAATATTCCCGAAAAGAAAGCTCCTGTAATGTATATGTCAAAAGCCGCCGGCTCAAATCTGACTCTCCCCTAAACAACTCAAGTATTGATGAAGAAGTAAAAGCAACAGTTAACTTTGGGAATAGATCGTAAAGTAATTTAAGTTCTCTCGACCATCGTGGATATTTATGTACCTCATCGAGAAACAAATGTGTACCACCCATAAGGAGAAATTCTTTTGCCAAATCAAGTAAGGTATGATCCAGAAAGTAAAACTGATCCAAAGAAGCGTATAAGGGCTTCTGTTGTTGAGTCTGTATTTTTTTTGCTCTTTGAAGAAGAAGTGTCGTTTTGCCTGTACCCCGAGCGCCACGTATTCCCAATAATCTATTATTCCAATCGATTTCATCAAATAAATACCTTTCTTGATCACTGACCTGATCAATTAATATATCCATTGTTAAAAAAAGTTCTTCCATAACTGAAATTGTTGTTTACAAACAACAAAAATATACTAAATTGTTGTTCATAAACAACAATTTTAAATAAAAATGCTTTCGGTCATGAACAATGAATGTATATTATTTCCCAGCCACCACGATGACCAGTTCCCCTTTGGGCGGTTTATTGGTGAAATGAGCCAGAACTTCTTCAGCGGTACCGCGTACGGTTTCTTCATGAAGTTTTGAGATTTCGCGCGATACGGAAAGTTTTCGCAAAGCGCCAAAAAATTCAACCATATGACTCAAAGTCTTCACCAGTTTATGCGGACTTTCATAAAAGATCATGGTGCGCTCTTCTTCCGCAAGGATTTGAAAACGTGTTTGCCGTCCTTTTTTCACCGGTAAAAAACCTTCGAAAATAAATTTATCATTTGGGAGTCCGCTATTTACGAGTGCAGGAACAAAAGCGGTTGCGCCTGGTAGGCAATCCACTTCCAGACCAGCTTCCACACAGGCACGGGTCAACAGGAAACCGGGATCGGAAATTGCCGGCGTTCCCGCATCACTGATCAACGCAATGGTTTCGCCATTTTTTATTCGCTCTACGATGTTATCAACCGTTTTATGCTCGTTGTGCATATGGTGTGAATTCATCTGGGTGGTAATCTCAAAATGCTTGAGTAGTTTGCCGCTGGTTCGGGTGTCTTCGGCTAAAATGAGGTCTGCCGCTTCAAGTACTTTTACGGCCCTAAAGGTCATATCGTCCAGATTACCTATTGGCGTGGGAACAAGGTATAATTTACCCATTTTACTATATTGATAAATGTGAATTGTTGAATATAAAACGGCTAAAAAGGATTGAAAAACGGCTTTTTAGGCTCAAAAATAGACTTTTAACCGTTGAATTTTTTCTCCACCATTTCTTTAAAGCGAAGTTCATAAACCTCTTTGCCAGACCAATTGTTGTAATCAGATTTGACCATTTGGTCTATAAACTGCAGTGCTTCCGGCCAACTGCGCTGCGTGTTGAGTTGAGAAAGGACCCGATTATAATCGGTAGCACTGCCGTTAAAAAGATGTTTAATAAAAACAATACGATCATTTAATCCTATTTTCAATCCTTTAGTAAGGCGATCATTGAGCGATTTCCGTGTGCCATCGCTGCTCTCGGTTTCCTCCTTATACTTTCCGCTTTGCCCAACTTCTTGCTTGAGCGTACGATCTGCTTTATCCTGTCTCTTTTCCTGATCTTCCCTTTTTTCTTCAAACTCGGGCATACGGCCATACTCGCCTATCTCATCACGATCATTTTTCATGTAATTTTGACCCGTTATCTCCTTAAACATATCATCTATGGCATCAGCTTCGGGCGGCATCATGGCCACCATATCCTTAATTTTTTCAATTACTGGTTCATGCAGTGAAGAATGACTTGGTTTGATTTCCGGCGTATTAGGTTGTTTTTCGGCACTAATCGGCGGATTTTCCCTTTTATGTCGGGCGCGTTCAAAAATGAGCTCGTTTGCCTTTGCGATCTCATCCATACGGCGCGTATTCTCATCTTCGATCCCAATATTCTCTTGCTTTTCTTCCGCTTCCTGAATGATCTCCTTGATTTCGACCTCGTTTTTATACTGAAGTGCCTCGATGATTTCAGCCTTGCCAATAGTTGGATTTATACCGTCAAAATGCTTTTCGGCGAAAGCCAAAACGGTTAACGTTTCATAGAGTTTTTTGGTTTCCTGCTGCATGACAGCATAATTAGCGTCTGAATTCATCTGAAGAATGCGGTGGGCCAAGCTCACCAGTTCAGATTTTAATTGCTTCTTCATAACTTCTTGATTAATTCTCCCCTTATTAAAAATAAAACGTTGCTACCGGCAGTAAAATTAAGAAACCTGTGGCCTTTTTAAAAATGAGGAAGTCCGCGTGCTGCAAATTCATACTATTTAGTAAATTTACGCAGCCTTGCACCTTTAGACGGCAACCCTGCCGTTTGGGAATTGAAAAGTACAAAATGTTTCTCGAAAATACCGTTAATCACAAAGAGCAATTTGGTTGGATAGAAGTCATCTGCGGCTCCATGTTTTCGGGCAAGACCGAAGAATTGATACGCCGGCTCAAACGCGCCAAATTTGCCAAACAAAAGGTCGAAATTTTTAAACCGACCATAGATGTACGCTATGACCAGGACCTGGTGATCTCGCACGACGCTAATGAAATACGTTCCACGCCCGTTCCCGCTGCGGCAAACATTCCTATTCTGGCAGATGATTGCGATGTTGTGGGGATTGACGAAGCTCAGTTTTTTGACGATGAGATCGTAAAGGTTTGCAATGATCTTG
>JBBPYO010000153.1:0-4590 GCA_038199845.1 Flavobacteriales bacterium | reverse complement strand
AACTGCGACCCAAATGCTTGCACCCAGTATTAGACAAGATATACACAATGTTTATGGTTTTGTGCGTTTTGCCGATGAGATTGTAGATAGTTTTCACGATTATGATAAAAAAGAACTTTTTTCGCGATTTACCGAAGATCTGGAAAATGCCATAATCGATAAAATCAGCTTGAATCCCATTCTCAATTCTTTTCAACATACGTACCATAAGTATGGCATTCAAAAAGGACTGGTGGATTCGTTCATGAAAAGCATGCGCCTTGACCTTACTAAAAGTGATTACCTCACGGATGCCGATTATAAAGAGTACATCTATGGCTCTGCAGACGTGGTGGGGCTTATGTGTCTCAAGGTTTTTGTAAAAGGTGATGAAATTAAATATGAATCGCTTCGCGAAAGCGCCATGAGCTTGGGCTCAGCCTTTCAAAAAGTAAACTTTTTACGCGATCTAAAAGCCGATTATGAAGAGTTAAGCCGTAGCTATTTTCCCAATGCCAACTTAGAGGAGCTTGATGAGGAAAGCAAGAAAAAAATAATTGACGAGATCGAAAATGATTTTGCAAAGGGCTTGATGGGTATTCATAAATTGCCCGTTGAGGCCAAATTTGGGGTTTATACCGCTTATCGTTATTATCGCAAATTGCTCAGCAAACTTAAAGACACTCCGTCTATTGAAATAAAAAATACTAGAATACGCGTGCCTAATTATGTCAAGGCTTCTTTGCTAGCGCGCAGTTATGTGAAATATAGATTAAACCTTATTTAAAATGCAAACGTTTCTTTGGATACTCGTTTTTATCACCACTTTTTGTCTCATGGAATTTATGGCGTGGTTTACTCATAAATATGTCATGCATGGTTTTTTATGGTCCTTGCACCGCGACCATCATCATAAAGATCATGGCTCGTGGTGGGAACGCAATGATTTTTTCTTTATTTTTTACGCTTTGGTAAGTATAGGTTGTTTCCTATTGTGGCGTTATGAGAGTGTATGGATAGGCCTTCCCATAGGATTGGGAATCTTTGCTTACGGAATGGCTTATTTTACGGTTCACGATATTTTCATACACCAGCGTTTTAAACTTTTCCGAGATGCAAACAATTGGTATTCTAAAGGCTTGCGACGCGCGCATAAAATTCACCACAAGCATCTGGGTAAAGAAAAAGGAGAGTGTTTCGGTATGTTGTTGCCACCGCTCAAATTTTTTAAGACCAAATGAGTTTTCTTTCTGCCGAATGGCGAAAACTTTGCTTTGCCAATTATGAAATCGACCCGGCAATTTTACAGCCTTACGTTCCTGCGCATACAGAACTTGATTTTTACAAGGGAAAATGCTATGTAAGCCTTGTGGGCTTTCTTTTTGACAAAGTCAAACTTAAAGGTATTTCTGTTCCTTTTCATACCCGTTTTGAGGAAATAAACCTACGTTTTTACGTAACGCGAAATGTAAACGGCACAAAGCGTCGCGGCACCGTTTTTGTTTCTGAGATCGTCGCAAAACCAGCCATTGTAATAGTCGCAAATTTACTTTACAATGAAAAGTACGGCTTAAAGAAAATGCACTACAACCATCATATCACCACCACCGAAAACACCATAAGCTACGCTTTGAAAAACAAGGGAAAATGGCAAGAAATCGACCTAACAACGGCAAATAACTCGAAACCCTTTAAACTTGAGAGTAAGACCGAATTTATTACGGAACATTACTGGGGCTATAGTAAAAAAAGTGAAAATAAAACCAACGAATATGAAGTGTGCCACCCGCAATGGGAAGCCTATGAGGTTTTACACCATAATGTGGAAATTGATTTCGGCCAATTATACGGAAATAACTTTGCTGTGCTCAACAATCAAGAACCCGATTCTTTACAGTGCATGGAAGGCTCTGCGATAAGTATTGAAGGGAAAAAGGTAATATGCTCCTGAAATTAGACCTGACAGGTTTTTGAAACCTGTCAGGTCTAACTATTTTTAACCATCTATTTTCATTCAAAAACCACCACCGTAAACTCTTCATTTAATGGATCCAAGGATTCCATCAACTTTGGAATTAAATCCTCGCCGTATTCCAGATAAAATTCTGAGAAATTATTAATGCGTTCCTGTAGATTTTCCTGCGGAAAAAGTTGTAATTGCAACGCAGTGAGACGTTTTACTTCATTGCCTAGTTTTCGTTTTTGCGCTTTTAATAGTCGTTTTTCTAAGTGATCAAGCCCTTTTAACTGTTTTACCTCCTGCGCTTTTACCGCACCCAAAAAGGTGACGTCGGTTTTTTCGGCTATGCTGTACATGTTTTCAAACTGCTTGATAAGATGTTCCTTTTGCGGTGAAAAATCAATATCAATATTAGAAATTTTGCGAATCCTACGGTTTACCAGATCGTTGTTATCTTGAAACAGATCAGTAATACCAAGATTCATTTTCTCCGCTTTGCCCAGCTGTTTTTCGGTCATGATCAAGGCAGAATTGCGCAGCATCAGTATGGGAAAAGGCACTTGTACAGCCTCAAAATAGTCCTTCAATTCAAGCCAGTACGCGAGTTCGCCGCCGCCGCCTATATAAAACAGGTTGGGTAGGATCACTTCTTGATACAATGGCCGCATGATTACATTGGGACTAAACCGTTCTGGATGCAGTTCTAGTTCTTCTAAAATTTGCGCTTGCGAAAATTCCATTTGCGTATCATGCACAAAATACGCCCCATTGCGTTCAATAATACGCTCGCGCAGACCGTTTTTAAGGTAAAAAAGGTTGATTTCACGTGGCGAAACTTGAACAGGATATCCAGATTCCTGAAGCTTTTCGGCGGTTTTCTGAACCGTTTTGAAGGAAATTTGCTCTTTTAATTCCCGTTGCATATATGGAATAAATTCCCGTTTTAAGTCCGCCGAATTTGCATCTATTATTACAACTCCGTATCCGGCAAAAAGTTCATTTGCGAGATAGCGCGTGGCATCAGCGAGGCTTTCGTGTTTCAGGTAACTTTCCTCAAAAAGGTCGCAGAGTTTTTTTGCGCTTTTTGTACTTCCTATTTCAGCACAGAATTGCTCATGAACGGCATCCAGACCTTCGGTTGACAATTCGCCCACCGCGCCTTTATTATTGTCTGTGATATCTGCACGGTTCCAGCGGACTTTCTTACCATTTAAATTAAAATAATTGATCTCGTCAAAATCGTGATCTTCGGTCGCCATCCAGTACACGGGCACAAAATCCTGCTCTGGATATTCTTTTTTTAGCTTCCGCGAAAGCGTTATTGTATGAATGATTTTATAGAGAAAATAAAGCGGCCCCGTAAAAAGATTGAGTTGGTGTCCCGTGGTAATCGTAAACGTGGAAGATTTTGCCAATAAATCAATATTTTCAGACGTTCTTGAACTGATTTTGACTGATTTATATTGATTTTTTAGCGTTTTTACAAGAATCTGCCTGTTTTCCGCAGGAAAGTTACTTCTTCCTTCCAGTTGTGCCTTAAAGGATTTTAGATCTGGGAAACGATCGTAAAAAGGTTGTACGTTTTCCTTTTTATCTAAATAATCACAAATAAGGCTGGAAAAATAACCAGTCTCACGATAAGGGATTTTATGAATGGCCATGGGCAAGCAAAATTTTTAATGGAAAATCACACATTTTTACACTTTATAGTGCTGAAATTACATAATCCTAAAATGTCAAAGTTACATTAAAAGGAAGGATTCACTATTGCCAGACTTTTAGTAGTTTTAAGGCTTAAAATGATCTTATGATGAAAAAGTACACACTGCTCGCTTTTCTATTTTTATCAATTGGCTTAAACGCCCAAACCCTACAATCGCCCGAGGAATTTCTGGGCTATAAAATAGGCACACAATTCTCACGCTACGCAGATGTGGTGAACTATTTTAAGAGCGTTGCCACCAGTTCTGATTGGGTAACCTATCAAGAATATGGCAAGACTAACGAGCGCCGCCCGCTTACCTACGCGGTGGTTTCCACGCCTGAAAATCTGGCAAATCTCGAAGAAATTCGTCAAAATAACCTTAAAAACGCCGGACTTATAGAAGGAAGCGCCACGCCAGATAAAACTATCGTGTGGCTAAGCTACAACGTGCACGGTAACGAGGCCAGCAGCACCGAAGCGGCAATGGAAACCATTTACAAACTTATTACCGAAAAAAAAGATTGGCTGCAAAACGTGGTCGTGATCATGGATCCGTGCGTGAATCCGGACGGCCGCGACCGTTACGCAAACTGGTATAACCAGGCAAAAACCGAACCCTACAGCATAGAACGCGATGCGGCAGAGCATAATGAGCCTTGGCCTGGTGGCAGACCAAACCATTATCTATTTGACCTCAACCGCGATTGGGCATGGGCTACGCAAGTTGAAACGCGCCAGCGGTTAAAAATATATAACCAATGGATGCCACAGATTCATGTTGATTTTCATGAGCAAGGCATTAACGAGCCCTATTATTTTGCACCCGCGGCAGAACCTTTTCACGAAGTTATTACTGATTTTCAACGGGATTTTCAGACGGAAATTGGGAAGAACAATGCCAAGTATTTTGATAAAAACGGCTGGCTTTTCTTTACCCGCGAGCGTT
>JBBPYO010000152.1:0-5894 GCA_038199845.1 Flavobacteriales bacterium | reverse complement strand
TGCAATGGTATCAAGAGGAAAATGCGACATTAGAAAACGGACTTTTACATATAGAAAGTCGGCGAAAAAGGGTGAAAAACGACCGTTTTGAGTCTAAAAACGACGACTGGCGGAAAAATAGGAAATATGCAGAATATACGTCCTCAAGTATAAATACCAATGGAAAATATCATTTCCAATATGGGATTCTCGAAGTGCGGGCGAAGATTGATACCGCGCTTGGAATGTGGCCTGCAATTTGGACTTTAGGCGTTGCTAAACCTTGGCCTTCAAATGGTGAGATTGATGTAATGGAATTTTATTTAGTAGATCAAAAACCGTCTATTCTCGCGAATGCCGCTTGGAAAGGCGATACCGAATATGTGAGTTGGAACAGCGAAAAAATCCCTTTTTCTGAATTTCTGGCGAAAGATCCCGAATGGGCAAATAAATTCCATGTTTGGAAAATGGATTGGACCGAAGACTACATAAAAATCTTTCTGGATAATGAATTACTGAATGAAATCGATCTAACGAAAACCATAAATCCTGATGGATTTAATCCTTTTCATCAGCCACATTATATCCTGCTGAACCTCGCCATTGGCGGTAATGGCGGTGATCCCGCGCAAACCGAATTTCCCAAAGAATATCAAGTGGATTACGTGCGCGTTTTCCAAAAGAAATAAACAATTATGAAAGTATCAATTTTTAAAACGCTGTGCATTGCTTTTGCAATGACCACGATTACGTATGCGCAAACTAAAACGCAAGAACCGAGTCCGCAGGAAGTGCGTGAATATTATGTACAGACCTTGGTGAAGATCGCCGATCCCGTGCTTAAAAATCTGAGCAAGGAAAACCTCAAGAAAAATATGCCCATAGAACGCTCGCCCGGCGCTTGGGACGATCGCACGCATGTGACCTATCTGGAAGCTTTTGGACGGACGCTTTCCGGAATAGCGCCATGGCTGGAATTGGGTGCCGATAAAACGGAAGAAGGAAAACTTCGGAAAAAATATATCGAACTGGCCCAAAAATCGATCGATAAAGCGACTGATCCTGAATCTGCTGATTTTATGAATTTCAGTGAAGACAGGCAGCCGCTTGTTGATGCGGCTTTTTTCGCGCAGGCGCTACTCCGCGCACCTACGCAATTGTGGGAACCGCTTTCGGCAAAAACAAAGGAAAATGTCCTAAATGCGCTGAAATCCACCCGAAAAATAGAACCGTATTACAGCAATTGGCTGCTTTTTACCGGCATGGTGGAAGCGGCGCTTTTGAAATTTGGAGAGGAAGCAGATTTATTTCGACTGCAGCAACCGGTTCAAAAACACATGGAATGGTATCTGGGCGACGGGATTTATGGTGACGGCCCAGATTTTCACTGGGATTATTACAACAGTTATGTGATACAGCCCATGCTTCTGGATATCTTAAAAACCATGGAAGAAAAGGGAGTGGGCAGACCAGAGGATTTTAAAAAAGTGCAGGAACGGGCGCAGCGGTATGCGCAGATTCAGGAACGCTTAATTTCCCCCGAGGGAACATATCCGCCCATTGGGCGCTCGCTGGCGTATCGTTTTGGCGCTTTTCAATTGTTGTCGCAAGTGGCACTTTGGAAACAATTGCCAGAGGAAATTGCGCCCGGCCAAGTTCGATCTGCATTGTATACCGTAATAAAAAGACAAGTTGAGGCACTGGGCACTTTTGACGATAACGGTTGGCTGCAAGTTGGTTTTGTTGGCCATCAGAACAACATTGGCGAAGGTTATATCTCCACTGGTAGTTTGTATCTGTGTAGTGAGGCTTTTTTGGTTTTGGGATTGGCTCCGGAAGATATCTTTTGGACAGCGCCTGCGGAATCATGGACGCAAAAGAAAATCTGGAACGGCGAGAATATTCCCATAGATCACGCGCATTAAAACGTAAAAAAATGAAGTATTTCTCTTTCAAATTATTGGCTCTTTTCATCCTATTTTCGGGTAATTCCACCCATTTATTGGCTCAATCTCTATCCTTAAAAAACGATTCTTTTTCGCCAGGTGAAATTTGGAAAGACACCGACGGAATTCATATCAACGCGCATGGCGGAGGAATTTTATTTAAAGACGGGACTTATTATTGGTACGGGGAGCACAAAGGCAAATCCAGCAAAGCAAGAGTTGGGATCACGGTTTACACCTCTAAAGATTTATATAATTGGAAAAATGAAGGCGTTGCGCTTTCGGTTTCTGCAGATCCCAATTCAGAAATCACTTCGGGAAGCGTAATGGAACGGCCAAAAGTTGTTTATAACGAGAAAATCAAAAAATATGTCATGTGGTTTCATCTGGAACTCAAAGATCAGGGTTATTCCGCTGCACGTGCTGGTGTTGCCGTTAGCGATAATCCTGTTGGACCTTTTAAATACTTGAAATCTTACCGCCCCAATGCTGGAAAGTGGCCTCAAAATTTTAAGGAAGAATGGAAAGAAAAACCGCAAGGTGGCGATCCCGAAAAGTGGTGGACACCAGAATGGCACAAAGCGCTCAATGAAGGCATGTTTGTGCGCCGCGATTTTGAAAACGGACAAATGTCACGTGATATGACGATTTACGTAGATACTGATGGCACCGCATATCAAATTACCTCTTCCGAAGAGAACCAAACGCTGCATGTTTCAGAACTTACTGAAGACTATCTGGATTTTACCGGAAAATGGACGCGCGTACAACCGGGCGGGCAAAATGAAGCGCCGGCCATTTTTAAAAAAGACGGCACGTATTATATGATCACATCTGGTCTCACCGGTTGGGATCCCAATGCAGCGCGTTCTTTTAAGGCAAAATCGGTTATTGGGCCGTGGGAAAAGTTGGGCAATCCAGCGAGGGGCGAGAATGCCGATAAAACGTTTCATTCTCAAAGCACCTTTATTTTGCCGGTTCAGGGGAAAAAAGACGCTTTTATATTCATGGCAGACCGCTGGAATCCCAAAAACCATATTGATGGAAGATATATCTGGTTGCCCGTTGAATGGGAAAATGAAAAGCCTATAATCCATTGGAAAGGCGAGTGGGATCTATCCTATTTTGACGAAAATTAGAAATTTTACAGATTTAAAATTAAATGATTTACAATTGAATAGCGACTATTTATTCAATGATCAATATTAGAGAAGAACAGTTTAAATTTTAAAATAATGAGTAGGATTAAAGTTTTATGTTTTGTGTTTATGGCAATGATTTCCTGTACTCAACAAAAACCAATACAGGTTGAGGTCAGCAACGAACTCGATTTTGAAAGAAACGAAATTGTATCGATTTCTCTAAAAGATTTAAAAGGCATCATGAAAAATGAATTTCAATATCTGCATGTTCAAGATATTGAAAGTAAAAAATATCAGAAATCCCAACGTATGGATTCTGATGGAAATGGCGAGATCGACACCTTCTTATTTCAGGTAAAAGTTCCTGCAAACGGAAAGGTTAATTATACGTTTGTTATAGATAGCACGATCACCGAGCCCAAAAGCGATGTTATGGCCTATTCCCGCTTTGTACCCGAACGCACAGATGATTACACGTGGGAAAATGACAAAGTTGCTTTTAGAACGTACGGACCAACAGGTGAAAAAGAAGCACTGGCCGGTGTTGCGGGAAGTACACTTTCCAGCGGAATTGATCTCTGGCTCAAAAGAACCGAAAAATCCATTATCAACAAATGGTATGCCGGTCACGTTAAAAATCCGGGTTATTATCACGAAGATCACGGGGAAGGTTATGATCCCTATCACGTGGGCGGTAGTCGCGGTACTGGTGGTCTGGGCGTTTGGACCAATGACAGCCTTTATGTATCGAATAACTTTATTGCTTACAAAACCATTGCAGACGGCCCGTTACGTACCGTTTTTGAGTTGAGTTATGCGCCGTGGAGTTCTTATAATATCCAAGAAACGAAGAGGATTTCATTGGATCTTGGATCTAATTTTTCAAAATATGAAATAATACTTTCGGCAAATGATAGTATTCCCAATTATACGGTGGGGATTAGCTTACATGAAAATAAAGGGGATTATCATATCGAAGAAAAGGATGGCTGGTCGCGTTACTGGGAAACCATTGATGATTCTTATGTAGGCGAAGGCATTGTTATGGATCCTAAAGTGATCGATTCGGCTTTTGCGCGGATAAGCAATGCGGCAGATCAAAGTAATATCTTAATGGTCACAAAGCCACAGGATACACTTACCTACTACGCAGGATTTGCCTGGAAAAAAAGCGGACAGGTAGATACCGTGGAAGATTGGGAAAGTTTATTGAGCAAACAAGCCAAAATAATTGCAAATCCTTTAAAAGTTACATTAGTTTCAGATTAACCTAAATCTTGGGTATGGGTCAACCATATTTCTTTTTAAAGAATGAAAAAGGTGTTTTTTCTAATTTTAAATAGGAATAAAGTAGCACGTTTTCCTACCCGTGAATGCTCTCCGTTTTACTTAAATCCTTCATGATCTCAGCTTCATGATTCAAGAGAGCTTCCCATTTTTTATCGACTTCTTTCCGGTCGCCGTATTTTCTTGCGAAGCTTAAAAACATGGTGTAATGATTGGCCTCGCTGACCATAAGATCACTGTAGAATTTGGCCAGTTCTTTGTCTTCTAATTGTAGGGATAAAATCCTGAACCGCTCACAGCTGCGCGCTTCGATAAGGGCTGCATAAAGTAATCTGTGCACCAATTGCGTGTTACGGTCGCCGCCTTTGCCGAAGAATTTTAAAAGCGCTCCCACATACGCGTCTTTGCGTTGATGACCCAGCGTTTGCCCACGGGCGATGATGCGATCGTGCACCATTTTAAAATGGCTGATCTCCTCTTTTACAAGGGCGATCATCTCTTGTACCATCTCCGTATATTCAGGAAAAGATACGATGAGCGATATCGCCGTAGAAGCTGCTTTTTGCTCACAAAAGGCGTGATCTGTAAGGATCTCATCTATGTTTTTTTCAACAATGTTGACCCATCGCGGGTCTGTGGGTAATTTAAGTCCTAGCATTAGATATCGAGATCAAAGGTTTTTAATAGATTTTCGAGCTGCGGATTAGTCTCCAGCATTTTCTCATATTTTTCACGGGGCGTAAATGCAAATTTCTTGGCCGACATTTCGTTAACCTTTATACTGAGGTCAATGTCATAATTATTGAGTTTTCGCTTAAGATATTCGAGCAGGCTGTGCTGTGAGCGTTCCAGTTCCACACGCATGGTATTATTGGGAAACTCAAGATGAATGGTCGTTCCTTCTAATGTTGGAATATCGGTTTCCAGGGTGGATGCCATTATTTTTTCCCCTTTAATCCTTAGGCGATCCACATATTCTGTCCACGCTGCTTGCATGGCTATTTCGGTGAAAGGTTTTTTGGGTAAACTCGCTTCGTCCGGTTGCTGGTTGCGCTGCCGTTCAAGAATTTCTTTTTTCCGTTGCATTCCCTTAAGGGAAAACCCAGAAACAGCGGACTCAATTTTAGGTTTTACAGCCTGTTTTTCAGCTATTTCTAGCGGTTTTTCTTCGCTTTTCGGAGATTCATGCTCGTTTTGAGTTTCAGCTTTCGGGAGCTGTTGCGGCTCATTTTCTTCCTCTTTAAGCTGATTTTCAACCTCTTTTTCCTGTTTTATCTCCGTCTTGGGAATACTGGAAGTGCTTTGCTGAAAATGGTCTGGACCGATTATGAAGTGGTCAGGCTTTTTTTTTTCTCCATCAAAGGTGATGGAGGCAAGTTGCATGAGGCAAAGTTCAACAAGCAATCTCGGGTTTCGGCTGGTCCTGTATTTGAGATCACAGTCGTTTGCGATTTCCAAAGCTTTCAGAAGAAATTCCATATTCGTCTTTTGGGCTTGCGTATGGTATTTTTTCTTGGTTTGATCACCAACTTCCAGCAGA
>JBBPYO010000151.1:0-4958 GCA_038199845.1 Flavobacteriales bacterium | reverse complement strand
TTTTTTCGATCGGACAGACCAAAATTCCTTCGGCCCCATTTTCCTTTAATTCATTGATAACTTCCCAAAAGCGATTTTTGCCCACAACCGAGTGGATGCTGCTCCATCCTTTTTCCGCCAGCGGCAGAACGGTGGGACTTTTCATTCCGGGAAGAAGCGCGATAATATCCGCTACTTTTTCGTTTGGCGCGTTCAGTAACACATATTTATAATCGCGTCCTTTTAAAATCGACTGAATTCTAAACAAGAGTTTATCAAGAATAGCTTTGCGCTCTGCATCGATACTTGGCGAAACTGCCAATACAGCTTCAGAATTGAGCATCACTTCCACTTCTTTGAGATTATTCTTAAACAAAGTGCTTCCGCTGGAAACAATATCGCAAATCGCATCAGCAAGGCCAATACTTGGTGCAATTTCCACCGAACCTGAAATAATATGAAGTTCTGCTTTAACACCGTGTTTTGCCAAATATTGATTTACAGTATTTGGGTAGGAAGTTGCGATACGTTTACCCTGTAGATCTTGAACTCCGTTGTAGATTTTCCCTTTTGGAATTGCCAGCGAAACTTTACATTTTGAAAAACCGAGTTTCTGGGCAATGTTAATATCTTCGCCTTTTTCGATCAGCACATTTTCACCAATGATAGCAATATCAACCACGCCATCACGCAAATATTGCGGAATGTCACCATTGCGCAGATAAAAAACCTCTAGAGGAAAATTGCCTGCGCTGGCCTTTAATTGATCTCTGCCATTGTCAATATGAATCCCGCAGTCCTTTAATATCTGAAGGGAATCCTCATTTAATCTTCCCGATTTCTGAATCGCGATACGTATTTTTTTTGTCTCCATAAATAATGTAAAATCTCCAAAATAAAAACCCGCTTGATCTATTCAAACGGGTTTTAAAATATTTAGGTCATAACCATCACATTTTACCGCGCCTGATAGCGTGTATAAATATGATGATGGATGGTTTTAATTCTTTTCATCTGTTATGCGAAATTAATAAATATAATGCATTGAGTTATATAAAAATCCTATTTTTTTATAATCCTATTCCGATAAAATATATTTTTGTTTATATTTAATATGTTCTGTTTTTTACTAAAAAGAACATTATCATTAAATTTCACATATAGAATTAGAAGAATTTTAGCGCTTACGCTCATATTTTAGTATAAAACACATATTAATATCTGAACTATGAAGAATTTTATACTAGCTCTGCTTGTTTTTTTCATCTGGGGAGGCATTGGTATTTTCTATCTTCACAAAAGTGGCAACTTACAAGAACAAGTTGCAAGTAAATCTACGCAGAATTTGAATCCATTGAGAAATCACACGGATTTTAACACAGCAGAAGACCACGATTTTAATACGAATTCCACTATTTACCCCGATAATTCTATCCTATCTAACGAAATGTCAGATGCTGTAAATGCTTTAAAGAAACAGTATGGGATTACAATTAGTAAAAAAAATGATACCCTTAACATCAAAAACCCAAATCGGGTGGATCTTTTATTTCCTAAATTTAAATATGGACAACTTGTAATTGACCAAAATTTAATTAATTATGGTAAAATATTAGAAAAGTCGCTCATTGGGAATCCCGAAATGAAAATTACTTTTATAGGACATTTTAACGATGAAAGCACAAGTCTTGATAATTATTTTGAGGGTTTACAAAGAGCTAAACACCTAAAACAGTATATCGTTGAAAATTTTGAAATTCCGGAAGGCTATATTTCAGCAATTTCGGAAGGACAATCTCGAAAAATAGTTGACTCAGATGCAAATCCAGAACCAGCTAACAACAATCGAATTGAAATTTTAATTGAAGACTAATTACCGTCATGCAAAATTATACCGCTATTGATACTTTACATATACCCGTTATTTACCTCGAAGTATTTGCTCTCATGTTTGTTTCTTTTTTAATAGGTTACGCCTTTGCTTTTTATTATCAAAAATCGAAATATACTAATGACTCAGATCTTATAAACAATCCCAATAAGAATCATGATTTACATGAATCCTTAACACATAATGACCTTCCAAAATTAGACAATGATCGCGCAAAATCAGAGGAGGAAAATTTCTCCATTAATGTGCAAGATGAAAAATCACGAGAGCGTTACAGCGATTATTTGGATTTGAATAGATTGGGTTACGGTAGCGAATTAAAAAAAGATGACCTACAACGTATCAACGGAGTAGGTCCTTTTACTGAAGAAAAACTAAATACAATAGGCATCTATACCTTTGAACAGATAAGCAAATTCAACAAAGATGACACAGAAATTGTGACCGAACTTATCAAGTTCTTTCCTGATCGAATCAAAAATGATAAATGGATCGAACAGGCTAAAAAGCTCTACAACCAATCAACTATTGAAAGAAAAAAGCATAACCGCTTTATAAATACTTTATAGAAATAATTTTGTGTTTTTTAAGTCTCCTTATTTAATAATTTAGTTTTGTCCTCCTAAAATAAGTGGCATACCGCCATCACCTGAGCCTATTACGACAACCTTAGCATTTGGGGATTCTGACAATTTTAAAGTTGCCTCTATACCTTTATCCCTAAGAATTTTGTCGTTCAACGATTGACTTAAAATTACGTTGGCATCAGATTTACCTTGTGCTTCAATACGCTGGCGCTGTGCTTCTTTTTTTGCAGAAACCAATCTAAATTCATACTCCAAAGATTCCTGCTCCTGTTTGAGTTTGCGTTCTATAGCATCCTTAATAGTAGATGGCAAAGTAACATCACGCACGAGTATTTCATCTAAAATAATATATTGATCGCTTATGATCTTCTTTGTTTCATCAAAGATTTCCGCCTGTATGGCGTCACGCTTGGTAGAATACAATTGTTCTGGAGTGTACCGACCAACAACAGATCGAGCTGCAGAACGTATGGTGGGTAATAAAATACGCTGTACATAATCCTCACCTATTTCCTGGTGCAATTGACCAAGGTGTCTAACATCTGGCATATACCATGCGGTTGCATCAAGCTTGATGTCAAGTCCGTTTGAAGAAAGAACGTTCATCTTTTCAGAAAGTTCCCTTCTTCGGGTCTCATAAACAAAAACCTTATTCCATGGAGCAATGATATGCATGCCGCCACCCAGCGCAGACTGATCGGTCACTACGCCACCGTCAAAACGTTTGTAAAGTACGCCAGCTTCCCCAGAGCCAATGGTGACCGTTGACTGAGCAAAGACGAATATTAGTAAAACAATTCCTATAATTATTGGTACGCCAATCTTTGGTAATCTATCCATAATGAATTTTAGTTAAATAAGTCCGTTATATTTTCTGGTAAACCACTCAATGGCAAGGCATGCCACAATGATAAAGAGCAAAATTTTAAAATCTATCAAAGGTACAGTTTCTTTAACACTTTGTTGGGTGGAAATGAAACGATTATCCTTTAAAAGTGCATTAAAAAGGGCGTCTGCGTCATTTAGAGTTACCGCCATTCCCTGAGATGCTGCTGCGGTGCGTTTTAACTTAGGCCAATCCGCATTTTGTGCTTGATTTTCAATATTATAAGGGATTATTGTAAAAGTTCCCGAAGCCGAAGTTGGCTCGCCGGCAACAGTGACTTTAAAGTCATAGGTTTCCGGATTGAGCATATTAAGGTTAGCTTCATAAAAATTGGCCTTGAGCACCATTGGTACTCCAAGAACTTTTTTACTTTCTGTGTTTGTGAGACTTAGGGAAAGGTTTGCCTTGTTGTCAAAATTATAGTTATCATCCACATATTGCGCTCTGATTACTACCCCTTGTGAACCGTAATAAAAAGATTCAAAATCAAGCCGTAACCTATCTTTTTGATCGGTGGAAATGGCATATTGCACCAATTTATCAATGAAATTATCAAACTGCTCAAAAGATTGATTCTCAATAAATGAATGTGCACGCCATTGCCAAATTCCGGTGCCCAGCAGCAGGACTTCCCGTCTTCCTTCAATTTCACTTATGGCCAAAAGAGGTTCTTGTGTTTCTACACCACTTATGTTTTTATAGAGCAATACATTAGTATCTCCGTTTAATGTAATAGGCCCAAAAGCACTATTGACCGGCGGAAAATCGGCATAACCCAAATCTTCCAATAAGAAAGCTGAAAAATTAGTGTTTAACCGAGGACGTACTTCATCAATTTGGTTTGTATTATTTTTTCTAAATGTAGACTGCACCGTATTCAACATATTAAAATCGGTAGCTGTGGAAGCAATTGTAAAACGATTCTTATTCAACTTTTTCAGAGAGGCATACAATTTGGAGAAATTACGATTAGGCTCAAAAAGTATTAGCAGATCATAATCGGGGATGTCTGCGGTTTGAAAATCTTCAATTTCAAGAAGTTCCACATCCCGTAATTTATTGCTCTCAATTGCTTTTTTTAGCGCGCCCAGATCAGGATGTAAGTAGGAATAAACGATAGCTACTTTTGCCTTCTGATCTATAATTTCAACGCCAAAATTCTTCTCATTATTTGCCGTATTTTTTTCTTTATTTAAAGGTGACAGCTCAACTTTATACTGTTTGATTCCCACAACTTCAGCAGGAAGATAGAAATTAACCACTTTGCCACTTTCCACTTCGTTGAATTTTATCTGTTGCGAGAAAACCTTCTTTTTATCTGAAAAAACGGTTAATTGGGTGGTTTTTTCGGCGTTTCCAATATATGATGCGATAATTTCCACTGGAAATTTATTATTCAAATAGGCGTAACGATTCACATTTACCCTGTCAATTTTTAGATCTTCATAACGCAAGGTATCTCCTACGGCCAAAAAATAAACAGGCTGTTTTTGCGAAGCTGAAAGATATTCGTAATCCGCACCCAGTGTAGCATTTCCGTCAGTTATCAAAAGCGGAACATAGTCGGTTTTATAAACGGAATTAAAGGTTTTTAATGGATTGGCAAGATCAGAGC
>JBBPYO010000150.1:0-3534 GCA_038199845.1 Flavobacteriales bacterium | reverse complement strand
TCACTTTATTGGCGTTTAAAGCTTCCTGACGGGCAATTTCAATAACGGAATCGCTGGTCATTGATTTTTTGAGCAATTCAGCGTAGGCTGGATTTAGGACTTCGTTGGGATTTTGTAGATCTCCAGTGGCCCACACGATATAATTTTTAGGTACAGTGACCTCTAGTTTGTAGGTGTTAAAATCGTTATAGAACTCCTGCGATCCGGTAAAGGTCATGGTATCCCAGCCTTCATAATCATCATAAACCGCCACCCGCGGATAAAAATAAGCAAGAAAAAATGTCGTGGAATCAATGGCGCCTTCCCGCCCACTCTGTTCTGAAACTTGATAATGCCAGTTTATATCAAGATTTATGCTAGCTCCCGGCAGCAACGGCCTGTCGAGTTTCATCATTTTATTTGTGCCGACATTGCTATCATCCCACTTTTTCTCCTCTCCGTTTACAAGATACCGGTCAATTATAAGGCCTTCCGTTAGATACGCTGTAGCTGCTTGATAGAGTCTTGCCGCACCAGGTTTATGGTTATTAATTATCAGTTTAAAGTTTAGGTTTTCTAAGGTATCTGGACTATTGTTTGAATATTTGATTTTCTCACTTCCTGTGATTGTTCGGTCTGGTGGAGCCAAATTGATATGAAGGTCGTAATCTGCAGTATTCTGCCAATAGTTTTTACCTGGATTGCCATTTCGATCTCTCGTATTATTTTTATAGGCATTTTTTATATTTCTCGGCTCATACAGTTCTTGAGCTTTGCAGTAGTAACTTGAAAGAAAGAAAAAAAGTAATAGCAGTTTAACTAGAAGAAAATTCATTGGGAAGCATCTTTTTATAGAAGTTCTTTCAAAGTTAACTTTTCCACATTTATTTTATGCTTATCCGTAAAAATCTTTCGGGAAAGACCTCATTTGAAGTTTTTTTAGTTTTAATTAAAAAATATTGATTTTATCCATCCTCAATTTTTCCAGTTTCCCTCAATAAAGCTACTTTTAAACAAAAATAAATTGCCTCAAAAATTTTACTTATTCCTTTTCTGTCTTTTTTTCGCATACGCGGAAACTCAGGCACAAGAACGTTTTACACTAAGCGGCACTATAACTTCAGCGGTTTCTAATGAAACGCTCATAGGCGTAAACGTGATCTTTCCTGAATTGGGAAAAGGCGTAGTAACCAACGAATACGGATTTTATTCTATCACGTTGCCGCGAGGATCATATTCGCTGCAAGTAAGTTTTCTAGGATTTCAGACCATTTCTAGAACAATCGATTTTAATGAAGATCAACGAATCGATTTTTCGCTGGTAGAATCCACCGAATCTTTAGCGGAAGTCGTGATCACAGAGAACGTAGAGCAGCTCAACATTAGAAAACCGCAAATGAGCGTAAACGCGCTCAGTGCTTCTACCATAAAACAAATTCCCGTTGTGCTGGGCGAAGCTGATGTGATCAAATCCATTCTTTTGCTCCCTGGCGTGACCAGCGGCGGCGAAGGAGCTTCCGGTTTTAATGTACGCGGTGGTGCGGCAGATCAAAACCTGATTTTACTCGATGAGGCAATTATCTTTAATTCTTCCCATTTATTCGGCTTTTTTTCCGTTTTTAATCCAGATGCGATTAAAGATCTCAAGCTCTATAAAGGCGGAATTCCTGCGCGTTATGGCGGCCGCGTTTCTTCGGTGCTTGACATTTATCAAAAGGAAGGCAATAGCAAATCATATCATATAGAAGGCGGTATTGGCGCTGTTGCCAGTAGATTACTGATAGAAGGACCCATTGTTAAGGATAAGGCTGCCTTTCTTATAGGTGGGCGTGCGAGTTATGCACATCTGTTTCTTCCGCTTTTTAACAATGATAATTCGGCCTACTTTTATGATCTCAATACTAAGGTCAACTACAAATTGGACAAGAATAATAATCTGTATTTGTCCGGTTATTTTGGAAGGGACGTATTTGATATTAATGAGCGCTTCATCAATATTTACGGAAATACCACTGTAAATTTGAGATGGAACCATCTTTTTTCAGATAAACTCTTCAGCAATCTTTCGCTTATTTATTCCGATTATTATTATGGTTTATTGCTCGATTTTGTAGGTTTTGACTTCGATTCCGGCATTCGTAATTTTAACCTGAAATACGATTTTCAGCAATATTTGGGAGATAATTTCAAGTTGAATTATGGAATCAATAATATTTATTATCGTTTCAATCCAGGAGATATTAGGCCAAATCGAGCGGATTCTGGCATTATTGCCGAACAACTTACCCAAAAATACGCTAACGAATTTGCCGCTTACGCAGAAGCAGAACATGACATTACGCCATCTCTGAGTCTAAGATACGGACTACGGTTAAGTAATTTCACAAGGCTGGGACAAGAGGAATTAAACAGTTATGCAAATGATAATCCATTACTTTTTAATGCTGCTCTAGACGTTTATGAACCTGCGGAACCTACTGGCACTTTGAATTATGACAGAAGTGAAGCAATCAAAACATTTACTAATCTTGAACCGCGTTTTTCTCTGGCCTATGCACTTGATGATGATAAAAGTATAAAAGCCAGCTATAACAGAATGGCACAGTATCTCCACTTAATCTCGAACACAAACTCCCCCACCCCACTTGATGTGTACGCGCCCAGCGGAAAATATATCAAACCGCAGTTGCTTGATCAATATGCGTTAGGGTACAGCACCAATTTAAAAAACGGCTCTTTCTCACTAGAAACAGAGATTTTTTACAAGAAAATAGACAACCGCTTGGATTATAGAAATGGCGCTCAACTCGTAGCCACCCGAGCGGTGGAACGCGAAGTGCTTTCTGGGGAATCGCAAGCTTACGGACTAGAAGTGTTATTTAGGAAGAACGAAGGCGCTTTTACCGGTTGGCTGGCGTATACACTTTCGCGGAGCGAGCAGCGCACGCCGGGAAGAACTCCCACGGAAACCGGCATCAATAACGGCAACTGGTATCCTACCGCCTATGATAAAACACATGACATCAGTTTGTATCTTAATTATGAACATAGCGCAAAATGGAATTTTAACGCCAACTTGTTGTATCAGACCGGTCAGCCCACTAATTATCCGGTGAGTCAGTCACAGTTTCAAGGACTAGTGATTCCTAATTTTGGTCTGCGTAACGCGCAGCGTTTACCAGCTTACAACCGCCTCGATGTTTCGGCCACACTCACGCCGAGTAAAAATAAGGGACGAAAACTACAAACTCAATGGGTTTTTAGCATTTATAATCTATATAACCGCAAAAATGCAGCGTCCATTAGTTTTGAAAAGAACGAGGATACTGGCGTTAATGAAGCCATTCGCACATCTATTTTTGGGATTATTCCGTCGGTAACCTTTAATTTTAAATTCTGATGAAAAAAACATTTCAGTTTCTTGGGTTATTACTTTTGGTAAGCCTTTTTTCATCCTGCGAGGATGTGATTGACGTTGACCTTCCACAATCTGAACCTCGTCTAGTAATAGATGCGCTCATTAGAGTACCGGCCAGTGAAGATTATTTTCCGGTG
>JBBPYO010000149.1:0-5207 GCA_038199845.1 Flavobacteriales bacterium | reverse complement strand
GGAAATATCGCTGTTGAAATTGAAGCAATCTTTGAAATACACTGATAATGAAACAATGGTTTGAAATTGACCAGACCGATAGATTGCTCACTCCTGCGTTACTTTTCTATCGGGAGCGTGTTGTCAGAAATATAGGAAAAATGATACGTATTGCGGGCGATGCTTCAAGATTGCGCCCGCACGTAAAAACGTACAAATGTGCTGAAATTGTAGCCATGCAAATCGAGCAGGGAATTCATAAATTTAAATGCGCTACTCTGGCGGAAGCCGAAATGCTCGCAAGGGCTGGTGCGCAGGATATTTTAATTGCCTATCCATTAGTCGGTCCAGCGATATATAAATTTTTAGAACTACGAAAGAGCTTTGTAAATTCCGAGTTTTCGGTACTTGTTGATCATCCTGATCAAATTCGGTTATGGCTTAAAAGTGGTGAGAATATTCCGGTTTTTATAGATCTAGACGTAGGGATGCACCGTACGGGAATACCAATACATGAGGCTCAAAATCTTTATGAGCAGATTTCCGCTTCAGCGCAACTTTCCTTTAAGGGTTGGCATATGTATGACGGACATATTCATGACAGGAATATTGAAGACCGAAAAATTTCGGTTACAAAAGCATTCAGCGGTCTGGAGGAACTATTGACTAAAACCAACACAAAAGGTACTGAAATTATCTGTGGCGGAAGTATAACATTTCCCATTCATGCCGAGTTTCCTGAGCGTACGCTTTCACCCGGCACCACATTGTTGTGGGATCAAGGTTATACTGAAAGTTTTCCCGACCTACCTTTTGATATAGCGGCTACCCTTGCCACACGCATCATAAGTAAACCGGGAACCCACAAGCTCTGTTTGGATCTGGGTCATAAAGCGGTGGCTTCAGAAATGAAAATAGCACCTGTTTTTTTTCCACAACTTCCTGATGCGAGCATCGAGGTGCACAGTGAAGAACATTTGGTCATCAAAACAAATCAAGCCGAAAACTGGAATATTGGGGATATAATTTACGGATTTCCTTGGCATATTTGTCCCACTGTTGCCCTGCATAATCAGGCAGGTATCGTAGAATATCAGATACTGACCGATTTTTGGACGATAGAAGCACGCAATAGAATTTACGCGTTATGAATACAAAAAAATCTTTGGAAAAACCCCTCATTTTTGATGCGCACCTCGATTTGTCAATGAATGCTATGGAATGGAACCGCGATCTTACCTGCACCGTAGAAGATATACGAAAGACAGAACAGGGAATGACCGACAAACCAGACCGCGAGCGTGGGACGGTTTCTTTTCCAAGTTTGCGGGAAGGGAATATTGGCGTGGTCGTGGGAACTCAAATTGCAAGATATGCGACGAGAAATGGAAACCTCCCAGGAGCAAGTTGGAATTCACCAGAACAGGCCTGGGCGCAGACTCAAGGCCAACTCGCATGGTACCAAGCCATGGAATATCAAGGCCACATCAAACAAATAGTAGATAAAGAAGGTCTTGAAAATCATTTGACCGCTTGGCAAGAAGATGCAGTTAATACTCCGCTGGGACTTATTCGGAGTCTTGAGGGGGCTGACTCCATAATCAGCATGCATCATTTAGAAAAAGCGTATAAAGACGGACTACGCGCCATTGGTCCCGCACATTATGGACCAGGTATTTACGCTCAGGGAACAGATGCAACGGGTGGAATAGGACAGAAAGGGAGAGAATTACTAAAGGAAATGGAAGGGCTGAACATTATTCTAGACACCACACACCTTTGTGATGATAGTTTTTGGGAAGCACTTGCGCATTTTAAAGGAGCCGTTTGCGCGAGTCATAATAATTGCAGAGCACTGGTGCCGCATCACCGCCAATTTTCCGACGAGCAGTTAAAAGAACTGATTTCCAGAGATGCCGTTGTAGGCGCAGTTATGGATAACTGGATGTTGACACCGCACTGGATCCGTGGAAAATCTACACCCGAAGGCGAAAATATTTCACTTAAAAACGTGGTAGATCATATTGATTATGTCTGCCAACTTGCAGGAAACAGTTTACATGCTGGTATAGGATCTGATCTGGACGGCGCTTTTGGAACAGAACAAAGTCCGAAAGACATCAACACCATTGCTGATTTACGAAAAATCCCAATCCTGCTTTCGGAAAGAGGATATAGTGAAGAAGATATACATAATATCTGTTCTCGTAACTGGTTACGGTTCTACAAAAAAGCCTGGAGCTGAAATTCCAGAAGTCCGCAAATTCAGAGCAATAAAAAAGGGATCTATTCTAGTTGAACAGATCCCTTTTTTTTAGAATATTAAAGTGATTTACTTATCTACCATAATGCGTTCTTCCTGATTGGCAACGTTCCAAGCGGTGTAGAAAACGAGTTGGGCGCGTTTAGTCAATAATGGATAATTGATTTTATCTGGTGTATCGCCCGGTTTATGGTAATCGGGATGTACGCCGTTGAAGTAAAAAATAATGGGCACACCGTTTTTGGCAAAGTTGTAGTGGTCTGAACGGTAATAAAAACGGTTGGGATCGTTCTCGTCGTTAAAGGTATAATCCAGTTCCATGTTCATATATTTTTTGTTGGTTGCCTCAGAAAGGTCATGCAATCCTTGGCTCAATTTGTCGGAACCTATCAAATATACATAATTTTCATTGTCAATATGCGCTGCATCTTGACGGCCTATCATGTCTATGTTAAGATCTGCAACCGTGCTATCTAACGGGAAAATAGGATTTTCCACATAATACCTCGATCCGTAAAGTCCTTTTTCCTCTCCCGTGACATGCAGAAATAAAATACTGCGTTGTGGTCGATAGCCTTGCTTAACAGCTTCTTGAAAAGCTTCGGCGATTTCCATTACAGCAACGGTTCCAGAACCATCATCGTCGGCACCGTTATTGATCTGACCGTCATCGCTTATTCCAATATGATCCAAATGGGCGGAAACCACTACGATTTCATTTGGTTTTGTGCTTCCTTTTATAAAAGCAGCCACATTTTCAGAAGCTTTTATTCCACTTCCAGCCTTAAAAAAGCTCGCTGGTACGGTTTGAAAATAAGTGGAATCCATCGCGGAACCGATTTCGTGATCCTTGTAGAATTCCCTGATATAATTGACCGCTTTTTTTTGTCCAGGTTCTCCGGTCTCTCGGCCTTCAAACTCGTCTGAAGCGTAGGTATATAGCATTTCCTTGGCTTCTTCGGCCGTGATTGTTTTTGCAAACGGTTCAGGATCAACCTGGGTCATATCCACGTTTTTTGCATTTTCATCAGTGCCCATTTGTGAACCACAATTGGTCAACATTAAGGACGCCGCCAGCGTGGCGGAAAGCATTAGCATTTTCATATTTTGAATGTATTTAAAAGAAATAATCTTGTATTTGCTTAAGAGTATTAAGAGTGCTCAAAAGTACTACTTCTGAACTGTTCCGAAATTATGTAAGTCGAATTTTACTCGATCTCGACAACTTCTGGTGTATAACCTAGGCTGTAAATCCCCACGTTTTCTGAGGTTTTTATAGTTAAACTTGTAAAATCAGGTAGAAAGGCGGCAATCGCGCCAATTCCCTCAAAGTCTTCTTGATTATGGGTTGATGTAAAAATTATACTCTGTGAGTCTCCATTCTGTGCCGCTTTGGCACCGGTTGGGCTGTCTTCAAAAATCACACAATCGTGAAGCGGAATATCTAAACCAAGGGCGACTTTCTCAAAAACCTCCGGATTTGGTTTTCCTTTTTTTACATGGTCGGCGTGAACCACCACGCTAAAATAATCATGCAGATTTAAGGCGTCCATAATAAAATCTACATTTTCCCCGGGAGCGGCCGTACCTATTCCCATGGGAATTCCCAGTGCTTTTGCCTCTTTTAGAAAATCTTCTAAACCCGGAACGAGCGCTGCGTTGTCAGCATAAAGATCACGATATTCGGCTTCTTTTTCCCAAGCGATTTGTTTTACTTCAGCGTCTGTAAAGCGGTCGCCAAACAGGCGTTTGATAATCTCATCGTTCACACCATGTATATCGCGCATCACTTCTTCTATAGTGAGATCAAGTCCGAGCGTTTTTAGTTTTCGCTGCCAGGCGCGATGGTGAACCATCATATTATCGATCATGGTTCCATCCATATCAAAAATAAGTGCTTTGCAAGAAAGTGCAAGTGAAATGTTCATAGTATAAAAAGGTATTTAAGAGAAATAAAATGGTCATTTCAGGGCATTTACTGCCCCAAATGACTCAATTTACTGATGGTTTTAATTTGAGTAAACTTCCGCGGAAGCGAAATCTTGTGTCAGTTTTTCTTCTTTTTATTGCGCCAGATAAGATAAAGAATAAGGAAGACCACCGGAAGTATGATAAAAATGACAACATCGGCGGGGTCACTTAGGTTTATGGGCGCATTGTTTGAATTATTTGGAACATCCTGGGAAACCTGCATGCTGCTAAAATTTAAATTTAAAATAAACAAAAAATGATGGAAAACGGGTCAAAAACCGGTTAAAACACCTTAAATACGTAGCCTAAGAGCCAATATAAAATGGCAAATACAACAATGGTTCCTATACAACCACAGCGTCCACCACCTATTTTTTTTGCTCCCCAGCCGGCGATAAGTGCCCTAAAAATATTTTTCATTTCAAAAGGAATTGGTTAGTTAGTCAACTAAAATACATGAATAATAGTTTCATTCGCACAATGGCCGCTATATTAACAGGACTTTAATTTTTACTAGCGGTTTTATTGATTCTCTCATTGTAATTTTGAAAGAAAATGTTGCTATGGAACTTAAAAAACTTGGTAAAACCAAATTGGAAATACCACCTATCGCCTTTGGTGGAAATATTTTTGGGTGGACGGCAGATCAGAAAATGTCTTTCAAACTCCTTGATGAACTCTTAGAAAAGGGTTTTAATTTTATAGACACTGCGAATGTGTATTCGCGCTGGGTAGAAGGGCACAGCGGCGGCGAGAGCGAGACCATGATAGGAAAATGGATGAAAGAACGCGGGAACCGGGATAAAATGATTATCGCAACAAAAGTGGGAATGGATATGGGGCAAGGACATGTAGATCTTTCTGCAGCGCATATTTTAGATCAGATTGATGGAAGTTTAAAACGCTTACAAACCGATTATGTGGACGTTTATTTCAGTCATAAATTTGACGATAATACTCCTATTGAAGAAACGCTTGCCACTTACAATCAACT
>JBBPYO010000148.1:0-2527 GCA_038199845.1 Flavobacteriales bacterium | reverse complement strand
GATAAACGATTAAACAATTCAACAAATAACGAAAAATTCATAGCGACAATAAACGATTAAACAAATCAACAGTTAAACGCTTCAACGCTTAAACAATTTCACAAACCTGCAACTTTTAACCTCAAACGATTAGTCCATTTTCCCAGCGATATTTTGTAATTTACCCATTCTTAAGATTTACGCTATGAAAGAAGAAAAATTAGGTTTAAATACCATTTGCACCCATGTTGGCGAGGTGCGGGATGAGCAGTTTAAGGGTGCGATCTCACCCATTTATATGAGTACATCCTACGCTTTTGAAGATGTGGAAAAAAAGCGTTATCCGCGATATTTTAATACGCCCAACCAAGATATGTTGGGCAAAAAGATCGCAGCGCTGGAAGGTGCAGAGGCGGGAATGTTATTTGGCAGTGGTATGGCAGCCGTGAGTACGGCACTGCTTTCTTTTCTGAAACATGGCGATCACGTGGTGCTTCAGAAAACGCTCTACGGTGGTACATTTAATCTGGTGGAAGAAGAATTTGAACGTTTTGGCATTGAGTACAGCTTTACAGATGGTCTCGATGAAAAAGCTTTCGCGAAAGCCATAAAAAAGAATACCAAAGTTATTTATATCGAGACGCCTTCCAATCCATTATTGACCATTACCGGACTCGAAATGGTGGCAAAACTGGCCAAAAAGCATGAGATTATAACTATGATAGACAATACGTTTGCCTCGCCGGTAAATCAGAATCCCATTGCCCACGGAATTGATATTGTGATTCATAGTGCGACAAAATATATGGGCGGGCACAGCGATATCACTGCTGGCGCTATTGCTTGCTCAAAGGAACACATGGAAGTAATATGGAGCAAATCTAAAAATCTGGGTGGCAGTCTGGCCGATTTTATGGTCTGGATGCTGGAACGTAGTTTAAAAACACTCGGACTTCGGGTAAAAGCACAGAATAAAAACGCTAAAAAACTGGCTAGATGGCTGGAGAAAAATGAGCATGTCAAGCAGGTTTATTACCCAGGTCTAAAATCGCACCCAGATCATAAACTGGCGAAATCGCAAATGTCAGGTTATGGTGGAATGCTTTCTTTTGAACTTAGTGAAGGACTTGATGCCGACCAATTTCAGAAAGAATTGAAACTTATAAAAAGCAGTATGAGCCTTGCGGGAGTAGAGAGTACAATTCTTTCTCCCACAAAAACTTCACATGCTTTACTGAGCGCAAAAGAGCGCGAAAATCAGAAAATAAGCGAAGGTTTGTTGCGGTTTTCGGTGGGAATTGAAGATAAAAAGGACCTAATTGCTGATATCGAGCAAGCACTTGTGGCGATTACCGCACAGCAACTCATAAAATAAGTAAGTCGAGCGCTAAATTTCGACTGAAGCGATTCAAATTAATAAATGAATTTCCGTGGGAAGTGTGCTGAGCATGGCTTCAATGCGTAAAGAAAATATAACGAATGAAATTAGATATACTCGCCATAGGGGCACATCCTGATGATGTTGAACTTTCCTGCGGCGCCACATTGGCCAAAGAAGTGGCCAATGGAAAAAAAGTAGGAGTTCTTGATTTAACCCGCGGCGAGCTGGGAACCCGTGGCTCTGCTGAAATGCGTGACGAAGAAGCGACGGCGGCCGGAAAAATATTGGGACTCAGCGTACGTGAGAATTTAAGCCTTGCAGATGGTTTTTTTAGGAACGATCGAGAAACGCAGATCAAGATCATCGAAGTCCTGCGCAAATACCAGCCGGAAATCGTTTTCTGTAATGCGATCAGAGACCGTCATATTGATCATGGACGTGGAAGCACATTAGTGAGCCATGCCTGTTTTTTAAGCGGACTTATGAAAATTGAGACTGAAGTAGATGGTGAGAAGCAGGAAAAATGGCGACCGAAATACGTATATCATTATATTCAGTGGGAAAATATTAAACCTGATTTCGTTGTGGATGTCACCGGTTTTATGGAAAAGAAAAAAGAAGCCGTTCTTGCCTATAAATCGCAGTTTTATGATGAAAAAAACGAAGAATGGAATACACCAATAAGCAGTATGAACTTTAAGGAAAGCGTAGATTACCGAGCCAGAGATCTTGGCCGACTCATAGGCACTGAATATGGCGAGGGTTTTACCGCAGAACGATTTCCCGCGGTGGATTCGATTTTCGACCTGATATAATCCTACGGCAAAAAAAATAAATTTATCATTGTGCAAATTGAAGATTTACTGTACATTTGCAACCGCATAATTCAGTAATGAAATATGTTTAAAATGGTGGTTGTAGCTCAGTTGGTTAGAGCGCTGGTTTGTGGTACCAGAGGTCGCCGGTTCGAGCCCGGTCTTCCACCCAAAGAGCCTTTCAGAAATGAAGGGCTTTTTTTGTGCGAAAAATTCAAAGGAATTATAAAATTAAGGGCGAGAAGTTTATGCTGAGCCCAGCCGAAGTAAGCCCGGTCTTCCACCCAAAAAGCCTTTCAGAAATGAAGGGCTTTTTTTGTGCTGAAACTTTAAAGGAAATATAAAATTAAGG
>JBBPYO010000147.1:0-6085 GCA_038199845.1 Flavobacteriales bacterium | reverse complement strand
ATTGTTTAGAAAGATTTTTGGAATAATATGCTTCTACATTAGCTGGTGACGGAGTTCCCGTCAATGCTCCCGAAGGAAACCCAATTTTACCAGAACGTAGAAATTTTTCAAAATACATAATGTATTTATTGCTCAAGCGATCAATGGAACCTGTGCTCGAAGAACTCGCATTTTTAACAAAAGTATCGCGATAATCTCCCTGCCAAGATGTGGTCACTTCGGCCGTTAGCGTATTCACACGTTGTGAAACCGCTGTAAGATACGCCCTGTAATTCTCGGCATTTTCATCAATTGCATACTTTGTAAGTATTTCTTCACTGGTAGCGCCCAATCCAAATAAAAGATAATCCAGTGCCGGAAAACCCTGTTCTGCATAACTGGAAGGCAATTCAAGGTCAAAATTGCCGGAAGCTATCTTAGAGTTGACATTATCAGTATTTACAGGATATGTATTTAAATAGCTCCTATAGTTCAACTCTTCCGCTTTACCAATATCAAACATCGATACGGTCTGAAAAAAACTGTAAGAAACCTGAAATTGGGCTCTAAGAGCCGTTAATTCGGCATTTCCGGGATTTTCTACAAATGCTTTGGTAAGTGCTTCCAGTTTTTGAGTATTGGTATTTAAATTCTCGTAGGAAGGAAGAATAATATTATCTGCCCAATTTTCCAGCATTGCTCCACGGTCAAAAGAATTGGTTTCTGTTCCACCAGTATCATCTCCAACAGTGGTACTGCTATCATCTTCGCTTGAACAGGCAGCAATAAAGAAGCATGCTAAAATTAAAATCTTTGGAATCTTCATAATTAGAAATTTTAAAAACTGGAGCGGGAAATTTTTCCAGCCCCGGCTAATTATATTTTACTCAGCAGCTTGTTTTACTGTAAAGTCAAATCCAGCTGCTATTTCTTCTGAAATACCATCCAACATTTCAGGGGTCACATCCCAAAATCCGTTTCCAGAAAGTAATTGTTCTTTTATAGTTTCTATTTTATCTTTCGAAATATAGGGTGCTCCGGTTGCGGGATTATTTGTAAATCTGAGGCTGTAGATAAATCCAAAACCTTCAGAAAGTTCATGAAAAGCATGGCCTTTATTGCCTTCACTAAGACTGGTTTTTCCTCCCTGCATGTAATGAACAGCACGAACCCCGATTACTTTTGAAAGGTTTTGACGAATTATGGCAGCCTGAGCATCCCGCACTTCATAATTGCCATTTACAATAGCGGCCCTTCCTGTTTTAAAAGCTTCAAATGTTTCATCAGCGATACCTGCGAAATCTTCATCATCATTTACCTGGCCCAAATAACTGAACAAAAGACGATCATCACTTTTATTGAGAACAGAATTGGGGTCTGCGGTCGGGATTGAAGGATCTCCGTAAACATAGCCATACGCTTCATCCCACTTGTGCTCCATAGTGGTAAAATCTTTTCCTTCTTCCGTAACCTCGGCATCGTTGTTCGCCCTATTGTCAGCTTCATCAAGAACCGGTTGCGATAGATAATTATTGGCGATCTGGTCTAGTAAAAGTCCACCGATCAAACCTTTGGCAAATGCTTGATTGTACTCTAAGCCTTTTTCATTAACGTAACGCACGCGTTCCCCATCGGCAATTTGTCCTGCAACACCCGCTTCGGCCAACTTATCTTTGTTGGATTTTACGGTGGTCATTTGCTCAGTAATATAGGTTTCAAAATCGTTTTTTATCGCAGTGCTTTCAACCGTGTTGGTCGCAAAGTAAAGATTGGAAGCGGCCACTTTGGATTTCACGCTTTTAGAGGATTCGTTCAAGCTTGCATTAGCAAACGGAGCATTCTCGTTTGCAAACATATTCAGCAGTAATTCTTCAGATCCCTTTTCAAAATCGTTAAAACTGGAAAGAAGTTCAGCAGACATTTGAAGTCTGGTTGTCTGGCCATCATAACTTATCGTGGAACTATTATCACGTTCAAAGGTATAGTTGCTAGGGATTTCGAATTTTTCCCCTTCTGGAGTTAGACCATCGTCAGAGGTACAGGATGCAAGTGCAAAGGCTCCTAACACTGCTGAAAATAAAAGATTTTTCATTTTTCTTTATTTAGACTGATTTAATATAATCAGCGGCAAATATAAAACCCCATTTTGGCTACCGCAAATTTATTTAGATTAAATTCAAATAACTATTTCTAATTGAAAGTGGGGACGCTATAAATCTCAGTAATAATTGAAATTTAGACTGTTCAATAATCGAAATTGACAAATAAAGGGTTTGATAGATTGTAACAATAAAAATTTTGAAGTTTTATCCTGCTATTCTCTTCATCCTGCAAGGAGTTTGCTGAGATTTTCGAAGTACGTCGTTTTTTAAAAAAAGAGGGAAAACATTTTTTTATTTTACACTGCAATTAAGTATTTCAGAAAGGTAATTCGAATCAATATTACAGGAAACCAGTCAGCCTCCCAGCAATACCTTGTAGTTTAGGTTTGCGCTCCTCTACGACATTTAAAAAAGTATATTAAACATCAAATATCCTTTTATAAACAACAAATTGAGTCATATTGCTTTGAATAAAAAAATGTTAATAAAATCACAAATACATAACTATTTTTTTAGTTTATTAAGAAAATTCGGTTCTTGCAATTTCAATCGAGTCAGATAATACTTATGAAACTGAAGTACCTTTTTTTTCTCTTTTTAGGAAGTTGTTCCTATTTATTGCAGGCTCAAGATTTTGAAATTACCGGTACATTGGTCGATTCCATAAATGGAAGTCCGCTGGAAGCTGCCACAGTTGTAGTAGAAACGGTGAAAGATAGCAGTATGATTACCTATACCATTACCGGCAAGCAAGGCAAATTTAAACTGGCCGGTAGCACATTTAGTGATGAAGCCAACTTGTACGTGAGTTTTGTAGGTTATGCATCGTATGCAAAGCGCATTGATTTCAGTACAAATGGCCGTGATATTCAATTAGGAGATATTCCTTTAGCCTTTGGAATAGAAACTTTAGGGGATGTAGTGGTCAAAGCACGCGCTGCGCCGGTCACTATAAAAAAAGATACCTTAGAGTTTAACGTGGCCTCCTTCAAGACCAAACAGGACGCCACTGTAGAAGATCTTCTCAAAGAGCTTCCCGGTATGGAGGTAGATGCGCAGGGCCAGATCACCATAAATGGAAAACCGGTGAATAAGATTCTGGTAAATGGGAAACCGTTTTTTGGCGATGATCCTACGATCGCTACGCGTAATCTTACCAAAGAGATTGTAGATAAAATCCAAGTAGTAGATACCAAAACGGAATCAGAGGCTTTTACCGGGGAAGAAGGAGATGACCAAAACAAAACCATAAACATAACCATAGACAAAGATAAAAACAAAGGAATTTTTGGACGTGTCGCCGGTGGAGTGGGCACAGATAATCGTTTTGAATATGCGGGACTGATCAACTATTTTAATAACGATAGACGCTTAAGCCTATTGGGCGGGGGGAATAACATTAATTCTCCTGGTTTTAGTTTTGGAGAGATTGAAAAAATGTTTGGTAATGCGCGCCGCGTGAGTTTTAATAGTAACGGTGGTTTTAATGTTAATGGGAGGGGTTTTGGCGGTGGCCAGGGAATTACAAATTCACGTACTGGTGGCGTCAATTACGTGGATTTAATTGGCAAGAACAACGATGTGAGCGTAGATTATTTTTATACCGCAGCAAACTCTTTTGAGGAGGAACGCAGGGAGCGGGAAACAACTCTGCCTAATCGGAATTTCTTTTCAATAAGTAATTCCAGGACAGAGTCCAATAACGATAGTCATGCCGTCAATACGCGTTTTGAGGTCAAAATTGATTCTACTTTTATGATCGAGGCGCGCCCCCAATTTACCTATACCGAAGGCGATAATCAATCTTTAAGGGATGAAGAAACCCGTGATAGCAATGGAGTACTCACTAATCAATCTAACGTAGATAATGTGAGTTACCGCCAAGGGCGAAATTTTGAAAACCGACTTTCTGCCACCAAACGCTATGGCAGTGGGGGCGGATTTATGCGCCTAGAAATGGAAAATGATATCAATGATACCGATACGGATAACTTGCTGCAGTCGAACACTCAGATTTTTGGTGATTCTACTACGGTGATAAACCGTGACCAACTTACGGATGGTAAACTTGCAAGCAATGGAGTTCAACTTAATGCGGAATGGCGCATTCCTCTAATTGCGGAAAAACTGTTTCTACGTGCAGAATATAGATACGACAATAGCCGTAGGGAAGACCAGCAAAATGTGTATGATTTTGATGAAGAAAGCAGCGCCTATAACAATTTCAATTTGGCACAAAGTACAGATTTCACAAACATAGACCAGAGCTCAAAACCAGAATTAGGGCTCAATTATAATGACGATAAATTACGCGCAGGTATAGGTGTGGGCTATGTATTTAGAACGCTGGAAAGTAAAGATGCACTGCGGAATATTAATTTTAGTAATGACTTTAACGCGCTGCTGCTCAATGGTCGAATTCGCTATAATTTTACCAAAAAGACAAGTTTATATTCCGGTTATTCTTTAGATAACAATACTCCCGGCATACGCCAACTTTCCCCTTACGTAGATGTTTCAGACCCGTTAAATACCATACAGGGTAATCCTAACCTCAAACCTTCTAACCAGCACGGTATTTATCTTGGTGTAAATAATTATGACTGGCAGAGCAGAACTGGTTTCAATAGTTTTCTAAATGCAAATTTTTCTAACGATCAGGTGGTGAATAGATCAACAATAGATTCATCTAACGTGCGGAATACTACGTACGCCAACGTAGACGGCTTTTATGATATATACGGCCAGGTGAGTTATAGTAAGAATTTTGAGATTGATAGCTTGCGTACTTTTAAATACGATGTTACTATGGGTATAGGTACCGGTCGCAATGTGAATTTTAATAATAATGTGCAGTATGCCAGCAGAACAATAGAATATCGTCCAGAACTCGAGCTGCGTTATACTTGGAGAGATCTTTTTGAGATTCGTCCTTCCTACAGTCCTAGTTTCAGCAAAAACACTTTTGATCTTGATGTTTTCGAAGATCGTGATTTTACTCGGCATGAGTTTCGATTGCGTACCACGACCTATTATCCCAAGAAACTGCAATGGGAGAATGATATTCAGTTTATCAATAATCCGGCTGTGGCAGCAGGTTTCCAAACCAATTCTGTATTTTGGAATAGTTCGCTGGGTTATTCAGTTCTTGATGATAGTGCGACGGTAACTTTAAAGGCATATGATTTGTTGAACCAGAGTACTAATGCGCGCCGGGTTGCTACAGAAGATTATATTCAGGATGTACAAAGCACCGTGCTACAGCAATATTTTATGCTGAGTTTTAGCTATAAATTCAATACCCTCGGAAAACAAGGTGAAGTGCGAGAAAATAGTTGGTTTGATGATTAATTGAGATTATCTATGGTAGTTTTTGATTTTATGTTGAAATTTACTTAACCTTAGAAATGATAATTCCCAAAAAAATAATTTTGGGAGGTGAAACCTTTAACACGGATTCGGTTTAATTAATTCAAATAGTTTTTTTAAATTTCAGCCATAATCAAATAGATGAACACGAAGTACATTGATCTTATAGATCAGACCTTTTACTTTCCGCAGGAAGATTTCAAATTAGAAGACAATCATTTACGTTTTCATGACATAGACTTAATGTCGCTGGTAGAACAGTACGGCTCGCCGTTAAAATTTAGTTATTTGCCTAGTATTTCAAATAATATCGCACGTGCAAAAAAATGGTTTGCAGATGCGATGGAGAAATATGATTACAAGGGTAATTATAAATACTGTTATTGTACCAAGAGTTCGCATTTTAAACATGTGCTGGATGAGGCGTTGAAGAATGATATTCATATTGAAACCTCATCAGCCTTTGACATTGATATTGTAAACAACCTGAAAAAGAGCGGAAAAATCACAGATGATACCTTTGTGATCTGCAACGGTTTTAAAAGGAACGGTTATATCACAAATATTGCGAATCTCATTAATTCTGGTCATAAAAATTGCATTCCGGTAATAGATAACTTTGAGGAAGTAGAGCT
>JBBPYO010000146.1:0-2832 GCA_038199845.1 Flavobacteriales bacterium | reverse complement strand
CAGATAACTGCCCAGCGGAGTCATTAGGGCAAAAACAACCAGGAAAAAAGTGATCTGTGCTTTGCTGATTTTTGAAATCAATAAAAACGAACTTATAATTACTGCTATGGGCACTTTATGTACTACAATACCGTATAGTAAATCGTGGTTTTCGGTCAGTGGGAAACCTTCCAGCATGCTGTGCAGGCTTAAGCTCAGCAATAGCAACCAGGGAATAGTCGTTCTTGTGGAATCTTCATGCATGTGACCATGTTCCGCACCGCGGGAAAGAAACTCAAGCAATAACTGAAGCAGCAGACCGATCATAATAAAAACACCCACACCTTCAAAACCGGAAGCATAAAGATCAGGTAGGAATTCAAAAATTGTTATGGAGAGTAAAAAAGCCCCGCTAAATGACAGCAGCAATTTTACACCTCTGGAAATACTGGGCTTAAAGATTAAAGTGATTGCAAAGCCTAAACAGACCGCGATAATGGGCAGGATAAAAGTCATAAAGTATTAAAGTTGCTGTTATAAAGCCCGGCGGGCTGCATAATTATATCTTATCTGCGTCGGCGATTAGCATCAGTGTCATTCAGGCACCAATAAACCTTGTTAAAGCACAAAATTAGCCTATTTTTGCAACCTAAATTTTGATAATGGAAGCTAACTTTAAGATGGTGGCCAAAACCCTTTTTGGTTTTGAGGATTTACTGGCTCGTGAATTACGAGAACTTGGTGCAGGGGATGTGGAAACCGGAGTGCGCAGCGTAAGTTTTAGCGGCGATACCGGTTTTATGTACAAGGCAAACCTGTGTTGCCGTACCGCCATTAAGATCCTTAAACCCATTGCGAATTTTACAATTAACAATGAAGATGATCTCTACAACGCAGTAAAAAGTATCGACTGGAGCGCCTATATGGATCTTGATGATACCTTTGCCGTAAACGGTACCGTAAACGGTCCTGATTTCACGCATAGCCAGTATGTCGCATTAAAAGCAAAAGATGCCGTGGTTGATCAATTTAGGGAAAAATTTGATGCACGCCCCAATGTAGATCTCAAGTTTCCTGATTTAAGTATAGATATCCATATTAATTATAATACTTGTACGGTATCATTAGACAGTTCTGGGGTATCGCTGCATCAGCGTGGTTATCGTCTGGCAACGAATATTGCGCCCATTAATGAGGTACTCGCAGCCGGTCTGCTAATGCTGAGTGGCTGGAAAGGTCATACTGATTTTCTTGATCCCATGTGCGGTAGTGGTACTATGCTCATTGAAGCGGCCATGATTGCGTGTAATATTCCACCAAATTTGAACCGAAAGCAGTTCGGTTTTGAAAACTGGAAGGATTGGGATCCAGACCTTTTTGACACCATAGAGGAAGCAGCGCTTAAGAAAGTAACTGATTTTCATTTTAGTATAATCGGTTATGATAAAGCACCTTCTGCTATTGAAAAAGCACGGGAAAATATTAAAAATGCCGAACTGGAAGAATTCATTACGGTAGAGCAAGAAGATTTCTTTAAAACCCATAAAACCTCGGAACGGCATCTGCAAATGGTTTTCAACCCTCCTTACGGCGAAAGGTTGGCTATTGAAATGGAATCATTTTATAAAAACATCGGAGATACGTTAAAGCAGAATTATCCCGGTACACAATCCTGGTTCATTACTTCAAATCTGGAGGCTCTAAAACACGTTGGTTTGCGTACCTCTCAAAAAATCAAGGTGTACAACGGTAAATTAGAATCCCGTCTGGTAAAATATGACATTTACGAGGGAACCAAAAAGCACTAGTTCCACAAATATTTATATAAAAAAACCTGAGCTAGTAATCTAACTCAGGTTTTTTTTGGTTATTAGGCTTTAAACTTGTTATAAATGGGCACAAGATTCAGCAGCAATTTTGGATGGTTGAAGATATAATTAAAAAGCTTCCACTTGGGACTATTAAATTCTGGACCAATAAAATTCTTAATAGGATAGGCCTCTTTTTCTTGAAGTATCTCCAGACGCTCTTTGATTTCTGTATTGCTGAGTTTAGATTGGATCATTAGAGATATGTAATAAAAAACATAACAATCTCTCCGATGGGTAAGGTTATCCCACATTTGGGGATCTATCTTTCCATCTTCTTTTTTTAAGTCTAATAAAATTTCAGAATAACCAACAGATGTTTTACTGAAATCATTGAACATGCGCGCTACAAACTTACCATCATTTTTAGCACGTGTAAGAGAAGTAGGCGCGGCATAATATCTGTAAATTTCAACGGGATAATAAGCCACTTTTTTGGCAACCAGAAAATGCTCCAACATATAATAGGTGTCAGAACATGCATTATCGGCCACAAAACGCACTCCTGTTTCTTCTAGAAAGCTTCTTTTTAAAAAATACCACCACGTTTCAAAGCGCGTATTACGGTATTTTGCAAGGTATTCTCTTCCTGTAATTATCTCCGGTTTTGGGATTTTACTTGGATGCTGTGTTACTTCAAAATTTGCCTCTTCTTCAGTAAAAAGTGCTTTAAAAGCTACTATTTCTAAATCATCTTCAAGAGCCCGCTTCAATAACATATCCATACAATTATAAGCCAGATAATCGTCAGAATCCATAATATAGATATACTTGCCAACAGCAAATTTAAAGCCCTTGTTGCGCGTTTCATCTGCGCCTACGTTAGCATGCGTATGCAACGCAATAGGATCACCTTTATCTATATATTTTTGAACAAGTTCTGGACTGCTATCTGTAGAACCATCATTCATTACAAGCACTTCGTAAATATTGGGATCTAATCCCTGACTCAAGATACTCTCTAGACAACGCTCTACATACTTCT
>JBBPYO010000145.1:0-9024 GCA_038199845.1 Flavobacteriales bacterium | reverse complement strand
TGCAAAATTGACCCTTTTTGTGTTCATTTTTCTGCCTATTTCAGGGTTTATTATATCACGGATCGGTAAAACACTCAAACGGCAATCGCATCAAGCACAAGAAGAAAACGGCAAATTTCTTTCTATTGTTGAAGAAACCTTGTCAAGCCTAAAGATCATTAAAGGTTTTAACGCGGAAAATGCTTTTCGGAAAAAATTCCAGGCAAGTACAGATCGGTTGAATACTATTTTAAACAGCTTGGTCAATCGGCAGAATATGGCTTCTCCCACCAGCGAATTTCTCGGTATTTTTGTGATTGTGATCATTTTATGGTTTGGCGGACAAATGGTATTAGTCGAAGGATCGCTGGAAGCAGCTTCTTTCATAGCTTTTTTAGGACTTTCTTATCAGATTTTGACTCCTGCCAAGCAGATAAGTAAGGCTTCATACAGCGTCAAAAAGGGAAATGCTGCCGCGGAAAGGATTCTAGAAGTGCTAGATACTGAATCTACTATAAAAGATGATCCTCAAGCGATCGAAAAAACAGCTTTTGAAAATGCACTGACCATTAACAATATTTCCTTTCGTTATGAGGAAGAATGGATTCTCAAAAATTTCAGCGTTGCGGTGCCCAAAGGTTCTACCGTTGCGCTGGTAGGACAAAGTGGAAGCGGTAAAAGTACAATTGCCAATCTTGTCACGCGTTTTTACGATGTAAATGACGGCGGTATTCAAGTTGATGGAACAGATATCAGGAAAATCACCAAAAAGTCACTGCGCAATCTTATGGGACTTGTTACGCAGGATTCTATACTCTTTAATGATACTGTTCGCAATAATGTACTTTTAGGAAAACCAGATGCCACCGACGAGGAAATTACCGAAGCTCTTAAAATTGCCAACGCCTGGGAATTTGTAAAAGACTTACCACTCCAGATGGAAACTAATATTGGTGATAGCGGAAACAAGTTGAGCGGTGGTCAAAAGCAACGTATTTCCATTGCGCGTGCAGTGCTCAAAAATCCTCCCATTATGATTCTTGATGAAGCCACTTCTGCGCTCGATACCCAGAGCGAGCGTCTTGTACAGAAAGCGCTTGAAAATATGATGATGAACAGAACTTCACTGGTTATTGCACACCGCTTGTCAACCATTCAAAATGCAGATCTTATCGTGGTAATGCAGCGTGGTGAAATTGTGGAACAGGGCAAGCATCAAGAACTTATCGGTAAGAACGGAACGTATAAAAAATTGGTAGAAATGCAGTCTTTTGACTAAAAATTAGTGGTTTTAAAGGATAAATTAGGCAGATTATATAATGTCTATGAAAAATACATTTGAATATCTGCAGAGTGTTTTATGAGGATGTAATCCTTGTCGAAAAGACATTAAGCATTATTCACTTTCTGACTATTTTAGACAATTTTCAAGCGTTTTTGGGAGTTTTAGGGCGTTTTCCTGCGGGTCGGGCTTAAGTTTCAATCTTTTGCTAGTTCCGCGTAAAAAGGCTCCCAACCGTTAAGTGCATTCAGATTCACTTCAATCTTTTACGCAAAATTCATTTTCATTTAATGGTTAGTTTTATCGGTTATTAGATCAAAAAGGGCATTATAGACCCAATATTTTCATATATACTTTATCTTCTAGTTATCTTACTTCTCCCCTAAATAAGTCCATTTTTCGAACATTTTATGGATTTATGACTCTTACAGTGGCGGATCGTTTCCTGCCAGAACTTTCAGACAGTTCAGCGTTTTTGAAAACTACTTTTAGGACGTATAACGGATAGGTAGAAAACAATGTGTCTATCTCATGTTTGCCTTCATTTTCAATTTAAAAAACCAATATTAAAAACCGAGTAAATCTTTTGCCCAACCTTAAAGACTGGACCAATTTTAAGAGAATTGCTTAAGACGTGGTTGATTTCACTTTCAATAAGTTTGGGCGAACGAGAATTGCGGAATATATTTTTTTGAACACTTTACGATATACAACTATTTTCTATTAGACATAACTAAGCTATATAACTGAAAAATGGAGCCTATGTGGACTCCATTTTTTTTAAAAGATGCTGGCTTGCTTTGGGGTGGACAGGCCAGCTGCTGTTGTAATTGATTACCAATTATAATCCTGAGATAAATAACTGGCTGTCTTCAATTTTCTTTGACAAATATAAGTTAAGAAAATAGTTCTCACAAGAAAAATTAGCTTTTAAACCTAAATATATGCTTTTAATCGATGAAATACGCAATTATCTATAGGACTTTTGGTTTTTATTAGTAAGAAAATATAATTTAGATCATTGGTCATTTTTGTATTAATTGTATAATTAGTATAAAATAATTTCAACAAAAAAAACCTAAGGAAAAATTCCCTAGGTTTTTTTAAAGTTTAATATGCTTTATTTCCTTGTAATATTCGCTAAATCATCGTTTTTTCGGCTTTAGCCTCCATCCGTGCCATTTCTCGACGCTGCTGTCTTATAGTTTTAGAACTACCGTCATGACTCCATCCCGGAGGTGCAAAAGCGTACATAAATTTGTGATACCAGTTACTAGATTTTTTCATATCCGTCCAGATATCTTTATATTCATGGGTCAAGATGACGTAAGGATTGTGCGAATTGGGCGGTTTTGTTACTCCGTATTCAATTTTAATATTCTCATCCAGTTCTTTCCAGGTACCGAACATGCGATCAAAAGCATTTAAAATCCCACCATGGTTCTTATCCATATATTCAATATTGCGAGCGTGATGCACTTGGTGCATGGTGTGTGTATTTAAGAAGCGCTCTAAAAAGCCCATTTTTGGAATATATTGTGAGTGCAGTTGAAATTGCCAAAGCGCTTCAATACCCAGACAGACCACCAGCATCTCTACCGGAAAGCCCAACGCAGGAATCCACATATAAAACAGGGGCTTGTAAAAAATCGTGAACCAACCGTTACGTATTGCAGTACCCAGATTAAAATTATCTGAAGAATGGTGTACAATATGAGCGGCCCATAAAAACCGAATCATATGATTTTCACGGTGAAACCAATAATAAGAAAGATCATCAGCAAGCATACACAGCAACCAAAAATACCACGCATAGCCAAAGGAATCCCATCCCATAATATTTGTACGAACACCATCTACTAAGGGATTGAAAAGCTCAAATACCACATTAAAAATAAGAATCGCAGAAATGGTTTTGGCCAAGGGTGAAAGTATAGCAGAACCTAGGCCCATAACAAAACTTGACCCGAGATCTTTCCATTCATAAAGATGTTTATCTTCATCGTGCGACTTGCTGTAGGTAAGCTCGAGTAGGATGAGCCCCAAAAAACAGGGTACACCGTAAATCAAAGGGTTTGTAAAATCCATAATATTAAAAAATGCTTTGGCAAAGTTGCTTTTAAAGCCAGTTTACCCTTATTATACTTAATGTTTTTAACCAGCCAATATACGTATTTCAGATGGTTTTACAATTTCTTGGCCTCTTCCCAAAAAACATCCATTTCTGCAAGTGTCATGTCTTTCAAGGACTTGTTGAGTTTTTTAGCATTAGCTTCCAGATATTGAAACCTCTTAATAAACTTTTTATTTGTTCGCTCAAGCGCACTTTCGGGATCTACCTTAAGAAAGCGGGCATAATTGATCATTGAAAAAAGAACATCTCCAAACTCCGCCTCAATTTCCTTTTGGTTTCCAGCTACAATTTGTTCTTTCAGTTCGGCCAGTTCTTCTTCCACTTTCTCAAAAACCTGATGTGATTCTTCCCAGTCAAAACCTACACCGGCCACTTTATCCTGAATTCTGCTCGCTTTTACAAGTGCTGGTAATGATTTTGGCACACCTTCCAGTACAGAGGATTTTCCTTCCTTCAGTTTTAAATTTTCCCAGTTGCGCTTAACGTCTTCTTCATTTGTAACCTTTACATCACCATAAATATGGGGATGTCGCGAAATCAACTTTTCACTGATCCCGTTCGTCACATCACCGATGTCAAAATCCTGTGTCTCACTTCCTATTTTAGAATAGAAAACAATGTGAAGTAAAAGATCTCCCAGTTCTTTTTTGACCTCATCGAGATCATTATCAAGAATCGCATCGCCCAGCTCATAGGTTTCCTCAATAGTCAAAGGCCGTAAAGATTGCAACGTTTGCTTTTGATCCCATGGGCATTGCTCGCGCAACTCATCCATAATAGTGAGCAACCTATCAAAAGCATCTAATTGTTCTTGGCGTGTACTCATAGCATAGGCGCGATCACGTAAAATTTATTGATTACACTGTGTTTAAAAAGCAAAAAGTCCTTAAATATTGTGCAAGACCTTCCGTATTTTACTGAACTTTTTACTCCTCTTCTCCAGAAGTATCTTTTTCTTCTTTAACTTCTTCTTCAAGGCCCAACATGCCCTGCGCTTGTAACAAATTATACCATTGTAAAACTTTCTTAATATCGCTTGCATACACGCGATCTTCATCAAAGTTGGGCAATATATCAAAGAAATAAGCTTCTAGTTCCTCTTTAGGAGCTTTGTGATCAATTGCCTGACCACCATTTTCTTTTTCACTTATTTTTTTGAAAATTTCCTTTAAAGGTTCCTCACCATCAAGGGTATAAATAGCGATTTCTGAAAGAATACTTACATTATGTCGCATACTTACGGGGCTCTTCTTACCATCTGCAAGAGATTCTGCAATAAAACCGCTCCTTGTTTTTGCTCGTAAATGATACAATCCTGGTTTTCCTGAAATGGATAAAACTTTATCTAAACTCATTATATTTTAGGTTTTTATGGGGTTTTTACAGTAATTTATGACGTTTCGAAAGTCATAGTTTTGATTTTATTTGTTTTTGGGGCACAAATATCAATGTCAGCAAGAGATTTTTCAAGTTAAATAACAAATAAAAATTAATATTGCTATTTATCAAACACAAAATGCTTAAAATCAGTGATTATCGACCTTTTTTATCTGGAAAACGCATGCGGTAATCAGCGTCCACTTTTCCTTTACTTATATTTTTTAGCTTGCTTTTCAAGATTCGCTTCTTAAGGCTAGAAAGTTTATCTGTAAAAAGAATTCCCTCTATATGGTCATATTCATGCTGAATAACGCGTGCTATAAGTCCGCTATACGTTTCAGTATAAACCTTACGGTCTATATCTTCATATTTTATGGTAATATCCGGTTGACGAAAGACATCTTCATTAATTCCCGGAATACTGAGACAGCCTTCACCAAAAGGCCATTCCTCGCCTTCTTCCTGTAAAATCTCAGCGTTTATGAACGCCTTTTTAAAATCTTTCATTTGCTCGCGCTCTTCTTCTGAAAAGTCTTCATCCTCGGAAAACGGCCCTGTATCCAATACAAAAATACGAATTGCTTTACCAATCTGTGGTGCAGCAAGACCCACACCGCTGGCTGCATACATGGTTTCAAACATGCTTTCTACCAGTTCTTTTAAATCAGGATATTCTACGGGGATCTCCTTTGCTTTCTGTCTTAGCACAGGATCGCCATAAGCTACTATGGGTAAGATCATTTATTTATTATTGTAGTTCTTAAATTATTGAACACGCTTCTATTTATATAGATAAGTCTGCAATATTATCGTCGCACTTATCTCATCAACAAGCGCTTTATTCTGACGTTTTTTCTTTTTCAGTCCACCCTGAACCATACTTTGAACGGCCATTTTTGAGGTAAAACGTTCATCAACTCTAGTAATGGGTAGATTTATCTCCTTTTCCAGCTTTTCGCGGAAGCGCAATATATCAATTTCAACAGCAGAAGACTCGTTATTCATACGTTTTGGCTCTCCTATAAGGATTCGCTCCACCTTTTCTTTTTGACAATAGTCTTTTAAAAACGCTATTAATTCGCCCGTTTTTACCGTTGTAAGACCAGACGCTATGAGCTGTAACTCATCTGTAACAGCTATCCCTGTTCGTTTTGTGCCATAATCTATCGCCAAAATACGTGCCATGTTCTAACTTTTTGCAAAAGTAAGGCATTAAAACTTATATGGGCAAGTCTTGGCTGTTTATAGTCATGGGATTATCTTTGAAAGCTGACACTTTAAAAGTGTACACGCATAATTTGAGTTGGCAGTTATAATTGTTGGCCATTAACCATAAAATATTTTAGATTTTGGAACAAGTAAAGAATGTTATAGAAAAGGCCTGGGAAGATAGATCGCATCTAACTGAAAAAGTTACGCAAGATGCCATTCGCGAAGTCATAGAACTTCTGGATGAAGGCGTCTTGCGCGTGGCTGAGCCTGATGGTGACGGGTGGAAGATCAACGAATGGGTGAAAAAAGCAGTAGTTCTTTATTTCCCCATTCAGAAAATGGTAAAAATGGAAGTGGGCATTTTTGAATACCACGATAAAATGCCGCTTAAAACCGGTTATCAAAACAGAGATATACGTGTGGTTCCCAATGCGGTCGCTCGTCACGGAGCCTATATTTCAAAAGGCGTAATTTTAATGCCCAGTTATGTAAATATAGGAGCACACATTGAAGAAGGTACCATGGTAGATACGTGGGCGACTGTAGGCAGCTGTGCCCAGATAGGTAAGAATGTACATTTAAGCGGCGGTGTGGGTATAGGAGGCGTTCTCGAACCTTTACAAGCCGCCCCCGTTATCATCGAAGACAATGCATTTATAGGATCTCGATGTATTGTAGTAGAAGGCGTGCGTGTGGGCAAAGAGGCTGTTCTGGGAGCCAACGTAGTTCTTACAGCTTCCACAAAAATAATTGACGTTACAGGTGATGCACCTAAGGAATCAAAAGGATACGTACCACCATGCAGCGTTGTGATTCCTGGAAGTTATACTAAGAAATTTCCTGCTGGGGAATTTCAAGTCCCTTGTGCTCTTATTATAGGAACTCGTAAAGAAAGCACCAACAAAAAGACATCGCTCAATGATGCATTGAGAGAATATAATGTTGCCGTTTAAATCAACGATGGTTATGGGGATTTTTATAGATGTGTTATGAAGATTTTAATCATTCAGCAGAAGATGATTGGAGATGTGCTAACGTCATCCCTGCTTTTTGAAGCCTTGAGAAAAAAGTTTCCCAGAGCGGAATTACATTATCTAATTAAGAAAAATACTGTCCCCGTTATCACAAGTAATCCTTATATTGATAGAGTTATTATTGATGGGGAAAATAGTACCGGTAAAAAACTGAGTTTTTTCCATTTTATTGCCTGTCTTAGGAACGAGCACTATAATGCGGTTGTAGACGTTTATTCAAAAATAGGTTCTGCCTTACTAACATATGGCACTGCAGCACCTTTACGAATAGGAAGAAAAAAATGGTACACATCCTTTTTATATACAAAGACAAGGGCATATAAGGATACACCTGAAAGCCCCTCAGGAAAAGCAATTCAATTTCGTATGGATTTATTGAAGCCTCTAGGCATTTCTGGAGAAGAATCATTTAGACCAAAAATTTTATTGTCGTCTAAAGAAAAAGTAGAGGCCAACGCTTTTATGAAAAAGTCTGGTGTTGACATGAGCAAATCTGTCATAATGTGCAGTGTAATGGGCAGTAATATTAATAAGACCTACCCACTTCCTTTCTTTGCACAGGTTTTGACAACTATAATTGAAACTTGTGATGCCCAACTCCTTTTCAATTATATGCCTTCCCAATACAATCAGGTGGATGAACTGATCGCGCTTTGTCCTTCCGAGGTGAGAAATAAAATCATCCGCTCCTGTTATGCCCAAAGTCTTAGGGAGTTTATTGCTATTACCTCATTTTGTGATGTTCTAATAGGGAACGAAGGTGGAGCGGTTCATATGGCAAAGGCGTTAAATATTCCCACTTTTACGATCTTCTCACCTCAAATTAAAAAAGAAGCCTGGTGTGATCAAGAAAGTTTGCAAGATACAGCGGTACATTTACAAGATTTTAGACCGGAACTTTTTGAGGATTTTACCGATAAAAACGATGTTTTAAAGGCAAATACCCGACTTTATGAGCAATTTTCGCCAGATTACTTTAAGGAGTTTTTAATTCAATTTTTAGACAAAAACCTTTATAAATGAAGTTTAGGTTTTTGATTTATATATCACATTCTTATGGAATACCCATTGGGGAACCACTGGAACGCGAGATAAAGCGGCAGGGCCATGAAGTACGTTGGTTTTCAGATCTGGCATATTCAAGAGACGAGATAGCGCATAAAAACACCTGTAACAATGTACAGGAAATCATTAATTTTCATCCGCACATCGTTCTCACCGCCACTGACAGCGTTCCAGATTTTATCCCCGGAATAAAAGTCCAAGTATTTCATGGCTTTTTAGCCTATAAGCACAGTCATAGTAGAGGTCATTTCAGAATACGTGGTTTTTTTGATCTGTATTGTACACAAGGCTCCTCAACAACGGATATTTTTAAACAAAAAGAAAAGGAATTGGGTCATTTTGATGTCGTTGAAACGGGATGGTGTAAAGTCGACCCCCTTTTTCCTGTTGCAAAAAGGAAGAAAGTTGATATTCCCACATTACTTATTGCCTCTACCTTTTCACCAAAATACAGTCTTACATATAATCCCGATGTGCTTGAGGTTATAAAAAAACTTTCCACTTCTGGTACATATCGCATCCTGCTTGTGCTACATCCTAAAATGGACAAGGAAATAGTCGAAAAATTTAAAGCATTAGAAAATCCTAACTTATCCTTTCAAGAGACTACTGATTTGATTCCCTTGTTCAAAAAAGCGGATATTATGCTTGCCGACACTACCTCTGCTATCACCGAATTTATCTTACAGGAAAGACCGGTGGTAACTTTTAGAAACAATAAACCTGGACCTTATCTTATAAATATACAGGAAGCCAATGAAATTGATGCTGCCCTTCAAAAAGCGCTCACAAAACCGGAACCTTTAATGAAGGCAATACGGGAATATATCGCGATAACCCATCCTTATAAAGATGGCAGATCAAGCCAAAGGGTTATCGAGGCTTCTATCAATTTTTTAGGCAAAAATAAAGAACACTTAAAACAGAAACCTTTAAAC
>JBBPYO010000144.1:0-10767 GCA_038199845.1 Flavobacteriales bacterium | reverse complement strand
GCTCAGGGAAATTTCAAAATCAGTAATGGGCACAAACACAAAGGCATCTGCATCCAGATGTTCTTCCATATGTTTGGGTAAAATGGGATTCATACAGGCAAGTTGCTTTTCCTCCCGGTTATTCTGATCCTTGAAATCGAGCAGGATCACGGTACCGCGATCTTCCAACGTGTTTATACCTGAAATATCAATATTTTGCCAAGGTTTGAATTCTGCCTCAATTCCATCAAAATCCTTTTTATGAATATTGGTCACCGGCGCTACGGTCCCCATTTTATCCAATAGTTTGGCCAGAGCTATAACGGGATGCGTTACGCAACCATAGCGTGTGATAATATCATTAGTATAGGTGGAAATGGTGTCGCGGGGAATGGGTCCTGCCACGACAATCTTAAGTTGGTCTGCCATAATGGTTTTTTAATCCTGTAATGCAAATACACGTTGCAGTACAGTGGTGGTACGGGCGGCGGTAGAAGTTCGGATGTCTTTTTCTTCAATTGATATCATGTTAAAAACACCATCTAGCGCTTCTTTGGTCACGTAATCGGTAAGGTCAGGATTTACATCTGTAGTTAATGGTACATTGTTGTAGCGGTTAATCAGGTTACTCCATATTTTAGCGGCACCCACTTTTTCAAAAGAAGCTTTTATAGTGGGATTAAATTTGGCATATAACTCCTCTCTTGTGCGCTCCTCCAGATAATTTGTGGCGCTGCGATCACCGCCCAATAGTATATTTCTGGCATCACTAAAGGTTATTTGCTTAACGGCATCTACAAAAATGGGTGTTGCCTGCCCCACGGCATCTGTCGCTGCACTGTTAAGCGCTTTGATTCCTTCATCTGCCAGACTGCCCAGGCCAATACTACGCAAGGTTTTATCCACTTTTTGTAGTTCTGGTGGCATGAGTATTTTTGCAATCTCATTATTGTAAAAGCCATCTTGCTTGGTAAGTTTTTCAACTTGTTTTTTTATTCCCATATCAAGAGCTTGTCGCAAACCGTTAGCAATCATATCATTATCCACACCAAGCTGAGGCATATTGCCAACCACATTTTGCAGTTGGGCGCAGCCACTTAGTGTTATTGCTAAAATTAAGACTAGTATTTTTTTCATCATTGTTGTGCTTCTTTCAAATATACTAAATATAGAAAGCTTTTTAATACTTCTTTGAAATGTGTTGCGGCTTTCGAATTGGTTTTGGAAACTTTAAAGCTAAAAAATAGGCTTAAAATCCCGTTTTTCGATCAGAAGTTGCTATTTTCAGTATGAGGATTCGAAAATAATTAAAATAATAGTGGTTCGCTTGTTAAATCCGTAAATTAGCGACCATATAATGTAGAAAAATTACGAATGGAACAAGCTAAGCCTTATAAACCGAAATATAAAGTAAGAATCGTCACTGCAGCCTCCCTTTTTGATGGGCATGATGCGGCAATAAATATTATGCGTCGAATCATTCAATCTACCGGAGTTGAGGTAATTCACCTGGGGCATGATCGAAGTGTGGAAGAAGTAGTGAATACGGCAATTCAGGAAGATGCCAACGCCATTGCCATGACGTCTTACCAAGGCGGACATATGGAGTATTTTAAATATATGTACGATCTGCTAAAGGAAAAGGGTGCCGAACATATCAAGATCTTTGGCGGCGGCGGCGGAGTTATTCTGCCCGATGAGATCAAAGAATTGCAAGATTACGGTATTACCCGCATTTATGCGCCCGATGATGGCCGTGAACTTGGGCTACAGGGAATGATCAATGATTTGGTAAAACGTTCTGATTACGCCATTGGCGAAAAACTAAACGGTGAGGTAAAACAACTTGCTACTAAAAATGATCATGCCATTGCCCGTGTCATTTCCGCTGCCGAAAATTTTCCGGATGTTGCTAAAGTTGCACTGGAAGAAATACACAAAAAAAATAAAAACTCGAAAACTCCAGTTCTGGGAATTACGGGTACTGGCGGATCTGGGAAATCTTCGCTGGTCGACGAACTCGTACGCCGATTTTTAGTGGACTTTGAAGATAAAACGATCGGTATTATTTCCGTAGATCCTTCCAAGCGGAAAACCGGTGGTGCGTTGCTGGGAGATCGCATTCGGATGAATGCGATCAATTCGCCACGGGTCTATATGCGTTCGCTTGCCACGCGGCAATCCAACCTCGCCCTGTCAAAATATGTACAGGAAGCGGTTGAGGTTTTAAAGGCTGCGGAATATGATTTGATTATTTTGGAAACTTCCGGAATCGGACAAAGCGATACCGAAATTCTGGATCATTCCAATGTTTCCTTATATGTAATGACACCGGAATTTGGTGCGGCCACCCAACTTGAAAAAATCGATATGCTCGATTTTGCCGATCTGGTCGCCATCAATAAATTTGATAAACGCGGGGCATTGGATGCATTGCGCGACGTAAAAAAACAGTACCAGCGCAACCACGGTTTATGGCACGACGACCCTGATACACTTCCTGTGTACGGTACGATCGCTTCCCAGTTCAACGATCCGGGGATGAATACGCTGTATCAAAAGATAATGGCGGCTTTAGCTGAAAAAACCGATTCCCCGTTGAAAAGTGAATACCATATTTCCGAAGAAATGTCGGAGAAAATTTATGTTATTCCGCCGGCACGGGTGCGTTATCTTTCTGAAATCGCCGAAAGCAACCGCAGTTACGACCAGACCGCAGAAGCGCAAGTGGAAGTGGCCCAAAGACTTTATGGGATCTATAAAACGATAAACTCACTTATTGAACCGCAAACAGCAGTGTCGTCCAGGGCAAAAGCAAAAGAAGAACAATCTTTTTTGAGCAAAACAGGTTTGGAAGAAGAGGAAATCCTGAATCAAATTCAGGATGAGACCGATAAAAAGTTGGCCGATTTGCTGATCGCACAGTTCAATAAAGTAAAAATGGATTTTGATCCCTACAACTGGGAAGAGATCCTGAAATGGAACGATACGGTCAAAAAGTATAAAGATCCCGTTTATACCTTTAAAGTACGGGATAAAGAGATCAATATCGATACGCACACCGAGTCGCTTTCGCATTCACAGATCCCAAAAGTGGCCTTGCCAAAATACAAAGCATGGGGCGATTTGCTTCAATGGATCTTGCAGGAAAACGTACCGGGAGAATTTCCTTACACCGCGGGTCTTTATCCGTTTAAGCGTCAGGGCGAAGATCCTACCCGAATGTTTGCTGGAGAAGGTGGGCCGGAACGCACGAACCGTCGTTTTCATTATGTGAGTTTTGGATTGCCTGCAAAACGGCTTTCTACTGCCTTTGATTCCGTTACTTTGTATGGAAACGATCCGGATCAGCGTCCCGATATTTATGGGAAAATCGGTAATGCCGGGGTTTCCATTTGCTGCCTGGACGATGCTAAGAAATTGTATTCTGGTTTTGATCTGGCCAATGCAATGACTTCGGTAAGTATGACTATTAACGGTCCCGCGCCCATGTTGCTTGGGTTTTTTATGAACGCGGCGATCGACCAAAATTGCGAAAAATATATTAAAGAAAATGATCTCGAAAATGAGGTCGAAGCTAAAATCCAGTCTATTTATAAAGAAAGCGGACTGGAACGTCCGCAATATCAAGGCGAACTTCCGGAAGGAAACAATGGTCTTGGACTTATGTTACTGGGCGTGACCGGAGACCGCGTTTTGCCTTCTGATGTTTATGAAAAGATCAAACACGATACCATGGCGGTGGTACGGGGTACCGTACAGGCTGATATTTTAAAGGAAGATCAAGCGCAGAATACCTGTATTTTTTCTACGGAATTTGCATTGCGTTTAATGGGCGACGTGCAGGAATATTTTATTGAGAATAAAGTCCGTAATTTTTATTCGGTTTCCATTTCCGGTTATCATATTGCCGAAGCGGGGGCAAACCCGATCACACAATTAGCGCTTACTTTGGCCAACGGGTTCACCTATGTAGAATATTATTTGAGCCGTGGAATGGACATCAATAAATTTGGTCCCAACCTTTCCTTTTTCTTTTCTAACGGAATCGATCCAGAATATGCCGTTATTGGACGTGTATCACGGAAAATTTGGTCAAAAGCATTAAAATATAAATACGGCGCTAACGCTCGTGCGCAAATGTTGAAGTACCATATCCAAACTTCTGGGCGTTCGCTCCACGCGCAGGAAATCGATTTTAATGATATAAGGACCACTTTACAGGCACTTTATGCCATTTATGATAACTGTAACTCACTGCATACCAACGCGTATGATGAAGCAATCACGACTCCTACCGAAGAATCGGTAAGGCGTGCAATGGCAATACAGCTCATTATCAATAAGGAACTGGGCTTGGCCAAAAACGAAAATCCCATTCAAGGATCGTTCATCATTGAAGAACTCACTGATCTTGTTGAAAATGCAGTACTTATGGAATTTGATCGCATCACCGAACGTGGTGGCGTTCTTGGCGCAATGGAAACCATGTACCAACGCAGCAAAATCCAAGAGGAAAGTCTGTATTATGAAACGTTGAAACATAACGGCGATTTCCCGATCATTGGCGTAAACACATTCCTGAGCAGCAAAGGATCGCCTACCGTAACGCCGGGCGAAGTAATCCGCGCAACCGAAGAAGAAAAACAGTTCCAGATCACCACGCTTGAAAAACTGCATAAAACTTATGAAAACAGCGCAGACGAGGCTTTGCAAAAAATACAAAATGCCGCAATCCACAACGAGAATGTATTTGATGAACTAATGAATGCCACTAAAGTCTGTTCCCTTGGGCAGATAACTGAAGCTCTTTTTGAAGTTGGTGGGCAATATAGGAGAAATATGTAAGCAGACTCTCGCTTTCGCCTTTTCGGCGAAAGCCTAGAGGTCGCTTATCCCGATGAGTGAGCGATATCGGGATCTCTGTTCTCAATGACACGACTGCTTTCGTCTTTTCGGCGAAAGTCTAGAGGTCGCTTATCCCGATGAGCTGGCGATATCGGGATTTTTGTTTTTACTCAGACTCTCATTTTCGCCTTTTCGGCGAAAGCCTAGAAATCGCTTATAAATGCGTTATTTTCCAAATATCTCGAACGAATCAGACCTCACAGGTTTTTAAAACCTGTGAGGTCTTACGTTTTAAAACTTGTTCGATGTAATACTAAAGTCCCACTGGCGCGTAGTGATATCTGGATTTTTTTTTAACTCGACCTGCAAGTCGGTGTGCTGAGCTTGTCGAAGTGTGTTGTTTTTCTGAGGAAAGAGGCAAAACCTCCTTGTAGGTCTAACCGTCTAACTATTGCATCTCAAAAAAATCCGAAATATGGGGATTATATACCTACAAGGAACCCTGCGGAAAGCAGGAAATGCCTTGCAGGAATCAGAATCAGACCTCACGGGTTTTTAAAACCTGTGAGGTTTTACGCTGATAAATCTACCGCATTAATTTCAAAATGGTTTTGGTGACCCAGTTTTCTTTCTGGTTTACAAGTTTTTCGAGCATGCGATCGCCCTGGCTTATGTAGTCATAAAGCTGCTTGGTTTTCGCTTTAAATTGGCGCGCTTCTGCGGTGTTATCTTTTTGCATTTGCTGCACATCCTCGAGTGCTTTGATCGTCGGTTTTATCTCACGTTTACTACGTTCTAAGGCTACTTTTCGGATCATTTGGTCAATATCCTGCTCTGCGGCAAAATATTCACGGCGCTCACCAGCTTTATATTCTTTGTAAATAAGTCCCCAATCAATTAACGCGCGCAGATTCATGCTCGTATTTCCGCGTGAGATTTCCAGTTCTTCCATAATCTCATCCATAGATAGCGAAGTAGGGGAAATCATGAGAAGCGCGTGAATTTGCGCCATGGTTTTATTAATCCCCCATTTAGTGCCCAAATCGCCCCAGGCATTTAAAAATCTATTTTTAGCTTCTTCAAATTCCATATATGAAAAATACAGGAACGCTTTAGATTTCAATAATAAATGAAAGTTAATTTTAACGAATATTTTCGATTCCCGAATTCGCTACCTTTGTATAATGAAAGTACTTATTATAGGTCATGTCTGGCCGGAGCCTAATTCTTCCGCGGCCGGTAGTCGCATGATGCAACTTGTAGACGTGTTTTTAATACAAGGTCATGAAGTGCATTTTGCCAGTACTGCGCAGCGCGGTGCTTATGCAAGTGATTTGGAAACCCTGTCGGTTCAAACGCATGGGATAAAGCTGAATGATAGTAGTTTTGACAGTTTCGCGGAAGCATTAAACCCGCAGCTTGTAGTGTATGATCGTTTTATGGTTGAAGAACAATTTGGTTGGCGGATTGCAGAAAATTGTCCAGATGCATTGCGTATCCTTGATACCGAAGATTTGCACGGCCTTCGAAATGCAAGAGCAGAAGCGCTCAAGAAAAAACAGCCCTTTACCGAAGATTTTCTGGTCAATGATACCGCAAAACGGGAGATAGCAAGTATATATCGCTGTGACCTATCCCTTATTATTTCTGAATTTGAAATGGAGCTGCTTCAAAATTTCTTTGGCATTCCCAAAAATCTGTTAGTCTATCTTCCATTTATGGTGGAAAAAATCGGAGAGGTTGAGACGAACAATTGGAAATCCTTTGAAGAAAGAACCGATTTTATGACCATTGGCAATTTTAAGCATTTGCCCAATTATGACGCAGTTTTGTATTTAAAAGAGGAAATCTGGCCGCTTATACGGCAACAACTTCCGCAGGCCAAAATGAATATTTATGGTGCTTATCCCACTGAGAAAGTAGAGCAATTGCAAAACAAAAAGGAAGGTTTTTTAATTCACGGTCATGTAAGAAATTCACGGGAAGTTATAGAAAACGCAAAAATTTGTCTCGCTGCATTACGAATAGGCGCCGGACTAAAAGGAAAAATACTCGAAGCGATGCAGTGCGGTACACCTTGTGTAACAACAAGCATTGGCGCTGAAGGTATGAATGGTGATCGAAATTTTAATGGAAGCATTGCAGACGATCCTGAAAAATTTGCCATTGCTGCATTTGAGCTTTATTCCAATAAAGAAAACTGGTTAAAAGCGCAGAAAAACGGGTCTTTTCTTATTAATAATCGCTTCTTAATAGAAAACTGGTCAAAAGTATTTATAGAAATAGTGACCAAAACAACGCGTGAATTAAAACAGCACCGCTTACAGAATTTCACCGGAGCAATGTTAAGCCATCAATCATTGCAAGCAACTAAATTTATGAGTAAATGGATTGAAGAAAAGAATAAGAGATAATATCTTAAAAAGCGGATAATTATCCCTTATTGTTATTTTCAGAACGCTGTGTCTGCAGAATATTAAAACGTAAAAACGGCACTGCTCCCAAAGAAAAAATAATTGCCGTAAAAGCGGTAACTAGTACATATCCAAGAAAAATCATAGCATTAAATTCTCCTGTAAATAATAATCTGGCCGTAAAAATAAGTGTCATAAAAAAAACCAGACCACCTAATAATTTATTACGATCTGCGTGCAACTGTACTGCGTTGCAAAAAAAGCATTTGATCGATCTGTAATTCAGCCAAAAACTTTTTAATACCTGCCAGAAATCAAGTTCATGTTTACATTTTTTGCATGTATCCATAATTAATAGTAATTTTTAAGAAAGATAGCGCTTTATACACGCTTAATTCTTAAAAATAAAACAATTATCGTTTCAACATACATAAGTCTTGCAAGCAAGCTATTTATCTAGTAATCCCGCTCTTTTTAGCAACGCTTCAGGATTAGGTTCGCTTCCGCGAAAGCGTTTGTATAAAACCATAGGATCTTCCGTGCCGCCCTGTGATAGCACATGGTCCTTAAATTTATCTGCCACTTCTCTATTAAAAATCCCACTTTCCTTGAAATAGGCAAAAGCGTCAGCATCGAGCACTTCTGCCCATTTATAAGAATAATAACCCGATGAATAACCACCTTGAAAAATATGTGAAAAAGAAGTACTCATGCAATTTTCGGAAACATTGGGATAAAGATTTGTGTTTTCAAAAGCCGCGTCTTCATGCGCCTGCACATCGCTAACTCCCGTTGGATCTGCGCCGTGCCAAGCCATATCAAGCTGGCCGAAACTAAGTTGGCGTAAAGTCTGCATCCCTTCTTGAAAGTTGGCCGCTTTTTTAATACGCTCAATGAGTTCCATAGGGATTTTTTCACCAGTTTTATAATGGGTCGCAAAAAGTGCAAGCGCTTCAGGCTCGTAGCACCAGTTTTCAAGGATCTGGCTGGGCAATTCAACAAAATCCCAATATACAGACGGACTGGACAAACTAGGATAAACAGTGTCTGCAAGCATACCGTGAAGCGCGTGACCAAATTCATGAAAAAGTGTTGTCACCTCATTAAAAGTAAGCAGCGAAGGCATTTTGGAAGTTGACCCTTCGGCTTCGCTCAGGACAGGTTTTGTAAAATTACACACGATTGAAATATGTGGGCGCTCGTTCTGGCCCTCTTTAGTCATTTGTGCTTTGTAAACAGTCATCCACGCACCGCCACGTTTTCCGGCACGCGGGTGAAAATCAGCGTAAAAAACGGCTACAAACGTCTCATTTTCATCATAAACACGGTAGGTTTTGACGTCTTTATGGTATTTATCAATATCATTTACTTCTTTAAAATGAAGTCCGTAGAGTTTTTCCGCTATAGCGAAAACCCCGTTGATCACATTTTTAAGTTCAAAATAGGGCTTCAACTTTTCATCATCCAGATCAAATAGTTTTTGCTTCAGTTTTTCCGAATAAAAGGCACTGTCCCATTTTTCCAAATGGTCGATGTTATCCAATTCTTGGGCAAAATCTTCTAATTGCTTAAATTCACGTTCAGCGGCCGGTTTTGCTTTTTTGAGCATATCTTCCAGAAAGTGCTCCACATTTTCTGGACTTTTTGCCATGCGTTCTTCAAGTACAAAGTGCGCATGGGTATTATATCCCAATAACTGCGCTCTTTCTTGTCTTAAGCTTGCGATTTTAAGCACATTCTTTTGATTATCTAATTCATCGTTGTGAAAACCTTTTGCTCCAAAAGCAATAGAAAGCTCCTTGCGCAGTTTGCGGTTTTCAGCATATTTCATAAATGGGATGTAGCTGGGATATTCAAGCGTAATCACAAATCCGTCCTTGCCTTTTTCCATTGCTGTTTGTGCTGCCGCTTCCTTAGCGTGATCGGGCAGGCCAGCGAGGTCTTTTTCGTTTGTGAGGTGCAGTTCGTACTTGTTGGTTTCGGCGAGCACATTTTCGCCAAAAGTGAGTTTTAATTTTGCCAACTCGGCATCAATTTCGCGCAAGCGTGTCTTTTTATCCTCGGGAAGGTTGGCCCCATTTCGGGAAAAACCTTTGTATTTTTTGTTAAGCAGGGTTTTTTGCTCTGGGTTTAAATCCAAATTTTTGCGGTTATCAAACACCGTTTTCACCCGTTGAAAAAGGGTTTTATTTAGCGTAATATCATTGGAGAATTCGGAAAGTTTCGGGGAAACTTCTTGCGCTATCTTTTGAATTTCATCGTTCGTTTCCGCGCTGTTGATGTTAAAAAATATACTGGTAACCCGCTCCAGTTGATAACCGGCATAATCTAGCGCTTCAATGGTATTTTTAAAAGTAGGCGCATCTGACTGGTTTGCGATAAAGTCGATTTCCTCGCGTGCTTTTTCGATTGCAGCTTCAATGGCAGGTTGGTAGTCTTCAGTTTTTATTTTGGAAAAAGGCGCTTCATCAAAAGCGGTCATTAATATATTTGACATGTTTTTCTATTTTTTGTGGAAAATAAGGTTGTAAAATAATGCATTGAAAATCAATTTTTTCAATTGAAAATAACGTTTTTAATAAAGTCTTTTAACTGCCTAACTAAGGTGTCACTTCGAGTGTCCCGATTTTTAACGGGACGTATCGAGAAGCGTGTCTTATTAAAACCGTTTTCGAGAAAGCAATTCAGTTACGATAGGTTCTCGATACATGCTCCTACCGTCGCACACTCGAACTGACAGTAGTTTCCAGAATGTCACTTCGAGTGTCCCGATTTTTATCGGGATGTATCGAGAAGCGTGTCTTACTAAAACCGTCTTCGAGAAAGCAATTCAGTTACGATAGGTTCTCGATACATGCTCCTACCGTCGCAAACTCGAATTGACTTATTCGTAAATCAAAAAATAAACCAAAAACAGTGATTTTTAGCCTATTTAGCTTGTTTATTGCTATTTTAAAGACTTCGCCCCTTCAATCACTTTATTCTTTAATCCTTCTTTATATTCTACTATTTTCTGCTGAATTTCTTTATTGGAAGCTCCCAAAATCTGAGCGGCGAGAATACCTGCATTTTTGGCTCCGTCCAGCGCCACGGTTGCCACAGGAACGCCGCCGGGCATTTGTAAAATAGAGAGCACAGAATCCCAACCATCTATAGAATTCCGCGATTTTACCGGCACGCCAATTACGGGAAGCGGGGAGAGGGAAGCGATCATTCCCGGCAAATGCGCCGCGCCACCAGCACCGGCAATAATCACCTGAATGCCGCGCTCGTGGGCATGCTTTCCATAATCAAATAATTTTTCTGGCGTGCGATGGGCCGAAACTATATCCACTTCGGTATCAATCCCAAAATCTTTTAAAATATCAATCGCCTCCTGCATCACCGGCAGATCGCTCGTACTTCCCATTATTATTGCTACACTCATAATTCCTAGTATTGATTCCCCCCAGCCCCCGAAGGGGGAGCTCTTAACGGAGCGGTTTACTTGTTACAATTTTTAACTTTTGATAATAATTAGCTTTAG
>JBBPYO010000143.1:0-3068 GCA_038199845.1 Flavobacteriales bacterium | reverse complement strand
GTTATGCACATTCCGAGGGTAATAAATGTATTCTGTTTTTGAGAAACCCTAGTGAAAATAATGATAATCATCTCCTTGTGAAAGACGATTTCAAAGTAAAATACACAGATGAAAGGACAGACATAGCAACCAATTTTATGGATGAGGACTTTAATGATAAAAGCTGGGAAAGTGTCTCGTTACCTCGAACCAATTGGAGGGGGATCTATAAAACCAACTTTGTGGCTTACAGGCATTCCTTTAAAGTTCCGAGCGAATGGAAGGGGAAAGATGTTAGGTTTATGTTCGAAGGCATTCAAGGGGATACCATAATCTACTTAAACGGAAAGCAAATGGCTACGCATAACGAGTGGCAAGAGCCCTTTGAGGTCAGCCTTTCTGATTTAGTACAGTACGACAAAGAAAACCAGTTGGCTATTTTTGTTGAGAAAAATGTGGTAGAAGGTAATAACGGATTCTTTAAGCAAATGAGAGAAGAGCTGCGCGTAGGGATATTTATGGAGATTTACATTGGAATTCGAAATGATCAACCAAAACCGGTTTCATTCATGGTCTCTGAAAAAACATGCGGGTTCGATAAAAAATACTCGAAAGCTAAAGTAGATTGGTCATACCCTGAAAATAAAAAAAACCCGGGTGTACTAAAAATCGGTGAGGCGTTGGAAATAATGTTAGATCCGAGTGAATTGAGAGTGTTGGAGTTGACACTTTCTTAGAGCTTGTTAAAAGTTAATTCAAAGTGATTCCATTGTTTTTCAGTGGTTTATGGTTTTGGTTAAGTATCAGAATTTGCAAAATTCGGGATATTCTGCAGTTTTTGGAAGACGCCAAGGTTCACGATCTCGATAGCTATAGAAATGTAAATCAGAAAAGAGCCACTTCAAACAAGTTCTTAATAAGTATTATACCGTTACCAAATTTAAATGGACTACGTCAAGATTAATTGAGAATACGCCGGTATTCTTTTCGGTATTGGGAAGGGGACATGGTCATGAATTTATTAAACTGTCTATGGAAAAAAGTAGGATTGTTATAGCCGGTATTATATGCGATTTCGGATACGGAAAGATCGGTATCAATCAACATTTTGCAAGCCAGATTTACTTTATATTCATTGAGAAATTCAAAAAAAGTTTTATTCAGCGTTTTTTTAAAGAACCTGCAGAACGATTCCCTACTCATTGAGACTTGATCTGCGGCACCCTTTAAGGTAATTGGCCCAAGAAAATTTTCTTTTATATAATTGTAAATTGTATTGATACGCTCGCTTTCTACTGTAGATAGGCTATGTGTAAATCCGGCACCGGCCAGAAGTTCGTATTCATCTGTAGTGGCCAGTTCTTGCAATATTGATAATAAGGAGATTAACCTATTGAACGGTTCTTCGCTCACTAGATTTAAAAATTTGTTTTCCAATTCCCGTGCATTAACGCTGTTAAACTTAATTCCACGGGAAGAACGTTTCAATAAACTTCGGATACGAGTGAGTTCCGGCTTTTCAGACCAATTTCCAAAAAGACCTTCATCCCACTGAATGATCACGCATTGCACGCTTTCATTTTGATTCTCATTGCTTTTCCAACAATGGGGCAAATTTGCACCAACCAAAACGAGATCACCGTGTCCAAAACTGTTCATACTGTCCCCCACATAGCGCGTACCCGTACTGCTCAGCATATAGGTGAGCTCATATTGGGGATGACAATGCCAAGCAGCGGGAAATTTTTCATCCTCAAAAAACCGAGCCTTAAAAGAACTTCCCAGTGAACTTACGATATTGCGATATTCGGCTTTCATTTTGTTAAAATATTAAGTCTTTGGAAAATCTAATTTATGGTAATTTCTTTGAAAATAGCACTACTTACATGAGAATTGCACAATATCGTGTATAGAATTGATGCAATGGTGTAAATTTTTGTTCTTAAAAATTGTTAATCTTGTAATAAATAAGTTAAATAATATAAATTTCGGTAAAATCAGATATGCTAAACGATTCAACCTCAATTAATGATATTGCAATTAGAGGGGCTAAAATTTACAAAGCGTCCACTTTGTTGAAAAAGCCAATTTCCGATGCAACACATACCCTTACAGAAATCTCATTTATAGTACTGCGCATACAATTAGAAAACGGTATTGTGGGTGAATCCTATCTGCTGTCCTTTCAATATTCGCCCCATGCCATTATTGGTGCTTTGAAGGATATGATACCAGTGATCAAGGGCTACAAGGCCAATGAAACAGGTCTCGTTTCCAAAGCTTTGGACGATCTGACTGAATATTTCGGAAATCAAGGTCTGTTGAGATGGGCCCGGGCAGCCGTTAATATTGCCATGTGGGATGCCTGGGGCAAATATTTAGGGCTTCCCATTCATAAAATATTGGGCACGCACAAAAAACAGATCCCAATTTACGGCAGCGGTGGCTGGATATCCTATTCCATTGATGAACTGCTCACTGAAGTGACCGGTTATGCAGATCGTGGTTTTAAGGCCGTAAAAGTACAAGTGGGCTCGCCAAAAATCAAAACAGATATTGAAAGGCTAAAGATAGTTCGGGAAACGGTCGGCGATCAAGTCGATATTATGATGGACGCCAATCAAGGTCTGGATCTCCCCTCTGCAATAAAATTAGCCACGTCGGCAAAAGACCTGAATATCCATTGGTTTGAAGAACCTGTAAACCACCAGGATTTTCAATCCTATCAAATATTGAAAAATCAGACCGGTATCTCTCTGGCCATGGGAGAACGTGAATATGATACCTTGGCACTTCGGGAACTTCTTACCCACAACGCACTGGATATATGGCAACCGGATATTTTGCGTATAGGCGGGGTCGAGGCCTGGCTTGAAAGCGCGGCATTGGCCAAAAGTTTTCACATTGCTGTCCTCCCTCACTTTTATAAGGATTACGATGTTCCGTTGCTCTGTACCATTTCGAACGGGGCCGGGGTGGAGTCCTTTGATTGGGTTGATCCCTTGATCGATAATCCCATGCAGATTTGCGATGGTTTTGCTATGCCTCACGATTTACCTGGATGGGGATTTAATTTTCTGGATGAGCAT
>JBBPYO010000142.1:0-7730 GCA_038199845.1 Flavobacteriales bacterium | reverse complement strand
TTTAGTGATGAGCGTACGCCCAGTTTTATGGTTTCGCCGGTAAAGCAGATCTGGAAGGATTTCTCAAGTGGAAAAGGTGGAAATGCAATCGCTTTTCTCATGGAGCATGAGCATTTCAACTATCCGGAGGCCATAAAATATTTGGCTAAAAAGTATAATATAGAGATCGAGGAAACCGAGCAGACCGATGAACAAAAAGAGGCCGCAGACGAGCGCGAAAGCCTGTATGTGGTTAGCGAATATGCAAAAGAATATTTCCAGAAAACCCTGCTGAACAGTGAAGAGGGCAAAGCAATAGGTCTGAGTTATTTTAAAGAGCGCGGATTTAAGAAAGAAACCATAGAAAAATTTGAACTTGGCTATTCGCCCAATTCTTGGGATGCCTTTACCAGCGAGGCACTGCGGAAAGGTTACCAACTTGAATTCCTGGAAAATGCTGGACTTTCAATAGTAAAGGATGACGCTTCGACGGGGGCAGCAACCAAGCAATTTGACCGTTTTAAAGGTCGCGTGATGTTTCCCATTCAATCACTTTCTGGGCGAGTATTGGGTTTTGGTGGGAGGATTTTAACCAATGATAAAAAATCAGCAAAATACCTTAACAGCCCAGAAAGTCCAATTTATCACAAGAGCAAAGTGCTCTACGGGATTTATTTTGCAAAGCAAAGTATTGCAAAAGAAGATAACTGCTATTTGGTAGAAGGTTATACAGACGTTATCCAGATGCATCAGTTGGGTATTGAGAACGTGGTAGCTTCTTCAGGAACGGCGCTTTCGGCAGAGCAGATCAGGCTTATTAATCGGTTGACTCCTAATATCACGGTTCTTTTTGACGGTGATGCTGCCGGTCAACGCGCTTCCCTGCGCGGTATAGATCTGATCCTGGAGCAGGGAATGAATGTAAAGGTGTGCTCGTTTCCAGAAGGGGAAGATCCCGATAGCTTTTCAAAAAATAATACCCTGCATGAGGTGCAGGAATACTTGAGTGAGAACGCAAAAGATTTTATACAGTACAAAGCCTCGTTGCTGGTTGCAGAAGCGAAAGGAGATCCTGTAAAAAAGGCCGGTCTAATACGCGATATGGTTGAAAGTATCGCTAAAATCCCCGATACTATAAAACGGGAAATCTATGTGCAGGAATGTGCCCGCATTATGGATATTAAAGAGGATGTGCTTTTTGATACACTCGCGCAGATACGCAATAAAGAAACTGGCAAACAGGACCAACAATCGGTTAAAAAAGGATCAAAATCGATGGAGGTGGTTCCCAAAGAACCAGAGGAGAAAATAGACAGGCAATATGTACTGGAGCGAAAGATTGTAGAATTATTACTCTTGTACGGTGCGCATAAAGAAATCTTTGAGGATCTTGTCATTCAGGAAAATGAAAAAGGTGAACTTGAAGAAAAGCAGGTATCGCTAGAGCTTTATGTTTATGAAAAAATCTACTTAGAACTGCAGCAGGACGAGATTGAATTTGCTAATGCGAAATTCAAGACGCTCTATGAAAAAATAATGGATGGTCTCACCCAGGATCGTGAAACGTTTAAAGTAGATAAATTTATAAATCTTGTAGCTACCGAAGAAGCGGTAACCGTTTCAGACATTATCCTTAATGAAGAGAAATATCTTTTGCACCGGTGGGATACCAAAGAAATTTACGTAAAACAGAAAAAAAATACAATTGCCCAAATCGTTGTGGAAACAATTTTAAGCCTGCGACAATTTTATATTGATCAAAAAATTGCAGATCTCGCCAAAAATATCAGTCCTGAGGCCAACAATATGGATCTTTTAAGGGAAATTAAAGATTACAATCAGTTAGACCAACTGGTAGCGCAAAAGTTAAATCGTGTAATGTAATTTTGAAGTTGTCTAATTGAACTCCAAATGATTTTGAGTAATCTATGTTTTGGCTTAATATAGAAATTTGGGAAATAGTGATATTCGCTGATTTAGGCCACGTCATGGTTCACCAAGAATATGATATTAAAGAAGTCAGGTTAAATAAGCTCTTAAAGATCTGAAGTTTGCAGCAAACGGGCCTGCTGTATTAATTCGGCAAGGCTGCTGGCGTCCAATTTACGTAATAGACGTGTTTTATAGGTACTTACCGTTTTCTCATTAATGTCAAGCATTTGCGCTATATCTTTATTGCGCTTGCCAGAAGAAAGCATGTTGAGAACCTCAGTCTCACGACTGCTCAAGCGTTTGTAACGGTATGCGATATTGTTTGAAGTGTTCTCGTTTTTAGCGAGCATGCTAGAAAGTTCTTTATTAAGATAAATACCACCTTTATTGACCTGCATAATGGCGCTGCGAACTGTTTTTATGGGTGCCAGTTTACCCACGTAACCCATTGCACCAGCTTTTATGGAGCTTAATGCGTACATCTCTTCGGGATGTTGACTAAAAATAAGGATTTTGATCCCGGCAAATTTCTTGCGCAAGGCCTTGATACTTGAAAGTCCTTGGAGATTGGGCAAATCAAGTTCAAGTATGAGTAGATCAGGTATACTTTTTTCAAGCGAGGCATCCAGATCTTTTCCATCTACAACCACGTTGGAAATGATAAAGTCATGATCGCTCAGAATGTGCTGTAACCCCTCTTTAATAATGGGATGATGGTCTGCTATTGTAAGTTGATACATCTTAGAATTGAACTTCTTTGAAGTAAATATATCGGCTTTATATCAAAGCACATAAAATTTCCTAAGATGTTCGCTATACTTATAATTTTACGCGTTAAAGCGTCAATTATTTCAAGCTTTTAGGAATTTTACATATGGGTATGGGCAGCATTTTATGTTTATTTGCTTTGTTGAAACCGGAATAAATTTCAAAAACGGTGCGTTGTCTGTCTTTAAAATCAGCGGCGCTCTTGCCATTTTCGTGCATATTCATTGCCCATTCCAGTTCGTCATAACTCGCCCCAATTTGATCTTCATCACTGCGATCATCTTTCCACAGGCCATCAGAAGGTTTTGCCTCTTGAATGCTTTCGGGCACGCCCAGTTCTTCCGCCAGCGCATAGACCTCAGATTTCATGAGGTCTGCGATAGGGCTGAAATCTACGCCGCCGTCGCCATATTTAGTATAAAAGCCTACGCCAAAATCTTCCACTTTATTGCCCGTGCCAGCTACAAGATAGCCGTGCAGACCGGCAAAATAATACAGTGTGCTCATGCGCAGTCTGGCTCGCGTATTGGCCAGACTTAAGTTGAGAGCTTCATTTTCCTGGGTTACGGGAAGCGCCATTTTCAACGTTTCAAAAGTTTCGGTCAGATTTACACGCACATCGCTCACATTGGCAAAACGCTTTTTGAGTTGGGCGATATGCTCCTGGCCGCGACTTACGTGATCTGGTGGTTGGTGTATGGGCATTTCGACACATAAGGTACGCAGACCGGTTTTGGCGCAAAGACTGGAGGTGACCGCGCTATCTATGCCGCCACTTATTCCCACAACAAAACCGCTTATGTTTGCGTTTGTGGCATAATCCTTTATCCAATCTACGATGTGATCAATCACTTTTTCAGTTTGCATATAATCCTAGTTCTTAAATAGTATGACTACCTTTGCGGCGCAATTTTTATTAAGGTGAATTTACAAAAAACAAGAACGTATCCTGTGCACAGGTCAAGTAAAAGCGGCTTTTTTATGGTTTTTGCTTTTCTGATGCTGGTTTTTTTTCAAAGCTGTAAAAAAGAGAAGCAAATTCCGGAAGACATTGCAGTTATACCCGTGCAGCTTCAGGTAGAACGTTTTGACCAGCGTTTTGCCCAGGCCACTGTCGACAGTATTCCAAAATTAATACACCAGTTTCCCTATCTTTTTCCCAAGCAGTACGACGCCGCTTTCTGGCAGGGAAAAATAAAAGACACGTTGCAAGAGTCGCTCAACCGTGAAGTGGAAAAAGAGTTCCCCGATTTTGAAAGTGAACGTCACGATCTGGAAACGCTCTTTAAGCATATTGAATATTACTATCCTAAAACGCCATTGCCCACGGTGGTCACGGTAACCTCAGATGTAGATTACCGTAATTCTGTAATTTTATCAGATACACTGCTAATCGTTGCGCTTGATACGTATCTGGGCAGTGAGCACAAATTTTATGTAGGAATACAGCGCTATCTGACCCAGAATTTTAATAAGGAGCAGATTGATGTGGATGTAGCTTCCGCTTTCGCGGAAAAAATACTGGGAAGTCGGCCGCAGGGAAGACGTTTTCTAGATGAAATGGTTTTTCAAGGCAAGCGGCTATACCTCATGCAACATTTACTTTCGTTAAAAGACCCCAATACTATTATGGGTTACACCGAAGCGCAATGGCAATGGGCGCGGGACAACGAGGTAAATATCTGGACGTATTTTGTAGAGCGCAAACTTTTGTTCAGTACAGATAGTACACTTTTGAACCGGTTTATCAACCCAGCGCCTTTTTCAAAATTCAATATGGAATTTGACACCGATTCACCGCCACGTCTGGGCAGATATATAGGCTGGCAAATGGTGCAGGCGTACTCCGAAAATAGTGAAGTGACGTTGCAAGAGCTTATGAGACTTTCAACAGATGAAATTTTTAATAATTCCAATTATAAACCACGTAAATGATGGCTAAAACGATAAAAACCCAGATCAATATAAACGTAGACCTTGATGAAAATCGGGTGCCGGAAACGATTTCCTGGAACGCGGAAGACGGCGGCGTTAAAAACGAACCCGCAAAGGCAATATTACTTTCTCTTTGGGATCACAAAACCCAGGAAGCTGCAAGAATAGATCTATGGACGAAAGATATGCCCGTAGATGAGATGAAAAAATTCTTTCACCAGACTTTAGTAGGTATGACGCAAACTTTTCACCGTGCAACCGATGATGATAAAATGACCGCTACCATGCAGGATTTTTGTGATTATTTCGCAGAAAAAATGGAACTTAAGCAATAAGAAAGGTCGTAAACTGTAGATTGTATAATGACATTGTACAATCTACTTTTTTACATTATAAAAGACTTAAATCCTGCGAGGTGTTACCGAAGGCCTCCTTGTAGGTTTAATTGCGGATGAAAAACTGTAGATTGTATATCGTCCCTTGTAAAGAGCACTATACATAATACTATTTTACAATATACAAACCCTCCAAGCATGAAACTGATTTTCATTTACAACGCAAATTCTGGAAAGCTGAATCTTTACAAGGATATTGCCCATAAGATATTTAGTCCGCAGACGTATCCTTGTAGTTTGTGTGCGATTACCTTTGGCGTGCTTAAGGAAAATGAAAGTTGGAAAAAGTTCAGGGAAAATTCAGATCTCACCATGGAATTTCACCACATTGATGAATTTACTTCAAAATACCGATCAAAATGGCTTAAAAAGTTCGAATTTCCGATGATTTTAGCCGAAAATAACGAAGATTTGGAGGTTTTTATTTCCAAAGAAGAATTGGACGCATTGAATGATTCTCAAGAATTGATTGAACGTATTCAGACAAGGTTAGTGATATTTGACAATAAGTAATTCAGTTTGCAAACTGTATAAAGTAAACTGTTTTTCCATAAGTACATTGTACAATCTACAAGATACAAAGTTTACATTCTTAAAACCTACTCCGTCATTCCTTCATTGATCCCATTAATATAAGCTAAAATTTCATCTCGGCCGGTAGCATTTGTTGCGCTGCTTATGTAATAATTCGGCATTTCAAGCCAGGCGCCTTCCAGTAAAGTCGTCTTATAGGTTTCAATATTACGCTCCAGCGCCAAAGGTTTCAATTTATCTGCCTTGGTAAAAATAATGGAAAACGGAATCTGCCGTTCGCCCAGATATTCCATAAACTCAAGATCTATGGGTTGGGGATCGTGGCGGCAATCTATGAGCACAAATGCCGAAATAAGCTGCTCACGCTGCTCAAAATAATCAGTTATGAATTTTTGAAATTCCTTCTTAGCCTTTTTGGAAACGCGCGCATAACCATAACCCGGTAAATCAACCAGAAACCAGTTCTTATTAATTAAAAAATGGTTGATAAGTTGCGTTTTTCCAGGTCTTCCAGAAGTTTTTGCCAGGTTTTTACGCTCCGTAATCATATTGATCAGTGAAGATTTCCCCACATTAGAGCGACCTATAAAGGCATATTCTGGCAGGCGTTGCTGCGGGCACCTATCTACTTTAGAGTTGCTTATCAGGAATTCGGCAGATTGTACGGCCATGTTTTTTTTAATTTTCCGTTAGGATTTCAGAAGGCTTCAGTATCCTCTTTTTGTTAGCCAGTTGTGCAAGATGCGATTGAATTCCTCAGGACGTTCCATCATTGCTGCGTGGCCGCACTTATCAATCCAGAAGAGTTCAGAATCGGGCAAAAGTTTATCAAAATCCTCGGCAACTTCGGGCGGAGTAACGTTATCATTTTTTCCCCAGATGATACAGGTGGGCATGTGCATTGCAGGAAGATCTCTGCCCATATTGTGTCTAATCGCGCTTTTTGCAATAGCGAGAGTTTTTAACAATTTGTTGCGATCGTTGACCACGGCATACACATCGTCTACAATTTCTTTAGTCGCAATAGTGGGATCATAGAAAACATCTTCTGCCTTTTTCTTGATATATTCATAATCCCCACGTTTGGGATAACTTTCACCCATTGCATTTTCATAAAGGCCAGAGCTTCCGGTAATCACTAACGCTTTCATGCGCTCAGGATACATTTTTGTGTGGTAAAGCCCAATATGACCGCCTAGTGAATTTCCCAAAAGGATCACCTCTTCAAAGTTTTTAAACTTTAGAAAATCGTTGAGGTATTTGGCAAAAGTTTTTACGCCGGTTTTGATCAATGGGGTAGAATAGATGGGCAGCATAGGAATTACCACCTTATAACCAAGTTCTGAAAAGTAGGAAGTGACAGCATCAAAATTGCTCAAACTCCCCATGAGACCGTGTAAAATCACTAGAGGTGATCCTTCGCCAACTTCTATGTACGAAAATTTACCTTCTTTTTTTAAATCATGAGTCATAAGCGGTCAGCGTGAAGCTATGTCACAAATATAGACATTTGCACGAAATCGAACAGCAGTACAATCTACTTAAAACAGATACTTTTTTAAAACGCTGTAAGTGAATTGATATGAAGCTTAACAATTGAGTAGAAGCTTTCTGAACATCCTGAAATTAACACGTACTCGATATAATTTTTTAGAAACGCTCCACAATTTCCCACTCCTTATATTATAGACGAATAATAGAGAAAATCACATCTTAAAATAATGTAATTTTTGACTTAAAAACCCATTTTTAGTACGATTAGCGTCATTTTTAACGATTTTAGAACGATTCATTTAGAGCCTGTTGATAACTTCAAGATAGTCAACAAGTAGCGCTACTTATGAACAAAGTGGGTAAAAGTGGTAAAATGTGGTAATAATTTTTCTATATTTGAATTCATAATTTTCAAAAGCTAAAGCCTTCTTGCTCAACCTGACAGGAACATACGAATGCAAAATGGACGCCAAAGGTAGGCTAATGTTGCCCACCGCGCTCAAAAAGCAGCTCGCTCCCGAGCTTCAGGATGGGTTTGTTGTAAAACGAGCGGTTTTTGACTCTTGTCTGGAACTTTATCCTATGGCACAATGGGAATTGCTGATGCAGCGTATGAACAAGCTGAACAGGTTCAATAAAAAGAACAATGATTTTATAAGAAAGTTTACTGCCGGGGTAAAACTGGTCGAGATA